>CAZNFE010000364.1:0-3490 GCA_964571945.1 uncultured Pseudomonadales bacterium | reverse complement strand
TTCGAACATAGAGCAGATGGAAACAGATAAACATCGCACCAAGGCCGAAAAAAACCCAGAGCATACCCCAGGAAACTCCTTCGAGAACTCTCTGTCCCCAGGCGTTGTGACTATAACGAAATATATCCAAGCCGCTCTAAGCCTCTCTGATCGCCCGTTTTACCAGGTTCTCCATTAGTGGAATCTTGAAATGGTTCTGATTGAGTGGTGTTGCGCCACGGCTTGCCGAATTCGCTGCCAGTTGTGCGGTTTCATGGTTTTTGTTATTCCCTCGCACAACGCTTTCGACAACAGTCAATCTTCTGGGTCTGCACTCCACACCGCCACATACTATACGAATATCATCTATCACGTTTTCTTTGACGTTCATCGCGGCAGCTATATTTACCAGCGCAAAATCCCAGGTGTTACGGTCGGACACCTTTTCAAAGTAAAATTGTGTTCCAGCCCACGTATTTGGAATCAGGATTTTGGTCAACAAGTCACCAGGTTTCAGGATGGTCATATTGGTGATGTCAATATCAGGTCCAATGAAAAAATCTTCCGCCGGAATAGTTCGTTCACCAGCCTGATTGATCACGACCATTTCAGATTCAAGAGCAATTAGCGCAGGTGCCGTATCTGATGGCGAAACCGCTACGCAGCGGTTTGCATTGAACAGGCAGTGCTCTCGATTCATTCCCTGAGGTGTATCTGCATAGCAGGTGTTCCCCCCGGCCCGGTAACAATCCAGCCCGGAACGATAGTACCAACAGCGTGCATCCTGACAAACATTACCACCAATTGTGCCGTGGTTTCTTATCTGTGGGCTGGCTACGTTGCCCGCGGCCTCAGCGAGAAGGCCAAACTTCTGTTTGATTAGGGCATTTTGATTCACCTCTGACAAACTGGTCAGACTACCGATTTCGATGCCATCTTTTGTTTCGACTATGCTCTTGAGTTCTGCTAAGCCACTTAGATCAATCACAGCGCCCGGATTCTTGATCCGGTCTTTAAACCAGTCCAGGCTGTCGTAGCCACCGGCCATGATCCATCCATCCGATCCGAATCTAGTGATTAACTCCATTGCGTTCTGAAGGTCGGTTGGCTGGTAAAGCTCAAATCCCTGCATCATGTCTTTAGCCATCGGAACCTCCTTAATAGGTATTAACCTGTAGCGGTTTGTATGACTGCGGCCTGCCGCCAGCCGCATTCACGATCATATCCGGGACCACAGGTGTACGGTTAAAATAGTGACCACCCAGAGCATCTGCAATTGCACATAGCAGAGCAGACGCTGCACAGCCCTGGATCGGTTCGGCTATGCCTCTTGCACCGACGGGATTCTGTGGGTCAGGTTTATCCACCGCGAAGCTGCCCATTTGGGCAGGTACGTCCAGATATGTCGGAGGTTTCGCAGCATGCAGGCTTACGTTGGCAGGTAAACCGTTTTGCGGGTCGTACACATGTCGTTCTAGAGTCGCCATACCAATACCCATAACCGCTGCACCCTTGGTCTGATTACTCAAACCCATGGGATGAATCACGGTGCCACAGTCTGCAACAGCCACATAATCGAGTATTTTGTGTTTGCCTGTTTCAAGATCCAGCTCAATTTGCATAAATCCAACTGCCAGCGCGGGCGGGGTACCTGTTTTCTCCAGGTTGTCTTTGGCTACTCCAATTAATCCTGTTCCGGCCAGGCCGGCAACGGATCTCTTGGTCATGTCATTGATCTCTTCGGGTGCGACATGGCCATCAAATTTCCCACCGAGTTCGATGGCACGTTGGGCTATTTTCGCGTAGCTGAGTTGCCGGGTGGGGTCCGATTTATGAACCACACGCTCATCTTTCAATTCATACTCATCAATTGAGCCACCCAGGTCTTTGGCTGCGATTTCGAAAATTTTGTCTCGAGCATCCATTGCGGCGACATAATTAGTGCGACTCATGGTGAATGTTGTATTACTGCCGAACTGGCCGAAGTTCCAGGGGAGGTGCTTGCGACTATCGCCGCGTTGAATAATACAATTGTTCCAATCGCAGTTGAGCACTTCGGCTGCAACTCGTGAGGTGGCACTATGAGAATAGGTGCCCAGATTTCCTACGCCGGTATGTATGTTGAGTTTCCCATCAGGGGTTATCCTGACCAGGCCGTCAAAACCACTGGCTCCAGCGCTGTGATGTGCCTGACCAATCCCGATGCCGATGATTCGGGACCCATCACGTTTGCCACTGAGCAGCTTCTTCTCCTGCCATTTAAATTCTTCAGCGCCCTTTTCAATGGCGTTGGCCAGGTATGCGCTGGTTACAGGACCCTGTTTTTGGCCGTATTTCGTATTATTATCCGGTGCATTGATTTTGCGTATTGTCATTCGATCGACACTCAGCGACTTAGCGGCCTTGTCGAGAATTGGTTCAATAATACAGGCGATCTGATTCTGGCCAGGTCCTCGTTGTGGTCCTCGAGGGGGGGTATTGGTCTGAATGGGGATGCCCCGAAAACGCATGCTCTCCGGTGTGTATACCAGCGAAATTGCATCTGCTGCAGACAAGTAATCGGTGTTTCCCGAGTAGGGGCCGTTTTCCTGCACGATGTAAAGATCTACGGCTAATACGCGGCCTGCCTCATTAAAGCCCATCTTTATGCGGCCCTGAAACCCGGCTCTGGCTGTTCCCAGAAAATACTCATCTGCACGGCTGATACGCATCATGACTGGGCGGGCTGTCTTTTTAGACAGGTAGGCAGGAATGGTCATGATGGGATAGGGACCACCTTTAGAACCAAATCCACCGCCGCAAAATTCGGCAATAAAAACCAGGTCTTCGGGTTTGATGCCGATATACTGCGCTATGTATGGGTGCGGAAAACTCTGGCTCTGGGAAGAACCGTGCAGGAAGCACTTTCCGTTCTGCCAATAAGCCATCGCAGACCTGGGTTCCAGGCAGTGATGCGCGATGCCTGCAGTGACAAAACTTTCATCGAGGGTTAATTTTGCATTTTTGAATCCTGCTTCCGGATCGCCATACGACCATTCTTTTTTAGGTTTCCCCATCGGCAATTCGCCGTCTTTTACGGCAACGAAATCACGAGCGGTCCATTTCACAGTATCAATAAATCCAAACTTCCCATAGCCGCCAGCAGAGTTGCCATCCAGGCGGGCATTCGGACCCCCTGGATAGAGACTTTCCAGAGGGTCTATCGTGAAAGGGAGCGGTTCAAGATCGACTTTGATTCTTGCAATGGCGTCTGCTGCAAGTTCTTCTGATTCGGCGGCCAATGCCAGGATTGGATCACCCACGTATAGCGGTTCGTTTGTCAGTATGGGTTGCAGAGGTTTAGGCACAGCAAGCACGTCATCTGCGGTAATTATTCCTGCTACACCGGGGATTTTTAATGCCTCAGAAGTATCGATACTGCGAACACAGCCGTGGGGCATCGGGCTGAGCGCCAGTTTGCAGACAGCACGGCCACGGCATCTGAAATCCTCGGTATATTTTTGTGGGGTTG
>CAZNFE010000363.1:0-3501 GCA_964571945.1 uncultured Pseudomonadales bacterium | reverse complement strand
TTCAATCTGCTGCGGGTAATTTTGCCCGTATACTTCCGCTACCAATGGCGCCAGCACCGGAGGTCCTGGCGGTACTTCGACAATCTTCACGTTCGCGTTAAAATCACCGGCTATTTCCTGCAGTGGTTTGCGAAGTGAAAGTGCAATCTCATGGCTTTTGCGATCGCGCTGGTGTTTATCGATCAGATTGACCTGCAGATCAGCAACATTGGAACCACTGCGCAGATAATACTGGCGCACCAGGCCGTTAAAATTTATCGGGCTAGCTGTACCCACATAGGCTTCGATATCGGTTACCTCGGGTACCGTGCTGACATAGTTGGCCAGCGCCCTGGTCGCCTGCGCCGTGCGTTCCAGTGACACTCCCTCGGGCATATCAATCACCACCTGGATTTCAGACTTGTTATCGAAAGGCAGCATTTTAAGCACTACCCACTTGACCACGCCAAGCCCAAGCGAAAGGCTGATCAGCACCAGAATCGTTGCCAGCAGATACCAACGACGACGGCGACCTGACTGGCGATCGAGAAACGGCCGGAGCAATGTTGAAAACAACTGATACAATCGGTCCTGTTGCGGCTTTTCTGCCGCCTGAATCTCTTTCTTCTGCTGCTCTGAACCCATGACCTTAAACATCAACCATGGCGTAAATGTGAATGCAACCAGCAGCGATATGAACATTCCAGCGCTGGCATTAATTGGAATCGGGCTCATATAGGGACCCATAAGCCCTGTGACAAAAGCCATCGGCAGCAATGCGGCAATTACTGTAAACGTTGCCAGGATCGTTGGGCCGCCTACTTCATCCACGGCAATAGGGATGCATTCACGCAGCGATTTGTCACCCTGGTTGAGATGCCGGTGAATGTTCTCTACTACCACAATGGCATCATCGACGAGTATGCCAATGGAGAATATCAGCGCAAACAGGGATACACGGTTGATCGTAAAATTGAACACCCACGAGGCAAACAAAGTCATAGTCAGTGTTACCAGTACAGCCGCACCAACAACGAATGCTTCACGCCTGCCCAGGGTAAAGAATACCAGCGCAACCACCACCAGTGTCACCAGCAACAGTTTCTCAATAAGTTTATTCGCTTTATCTGTTGCGGTCTTGCCGTAATCCCGGGTAACGGTCACCCGAATGTTATCGGGAATATAGGTGCCTTTGAGTTGTTCGATTCTATTGCGTACAGCCTCGGCCACAGTCTCCGCATTGATCCCCGTTTTCTTCGCAATAGCCAGTGTGACGGCTTCAAGATTGGCTTGTGCCGGTAATCCACGACTCTTTGCATGCGGTCCCGCTTGCGCCCACACATAATTGTCAGGTGTATCCGCATCGAGTTCGACCCGCGCGACATCGCGTAAAAATACCGGGTGCTCGTCATGCAGACCAACTACCAGCGAAGCGACCTCTTCAGGCGTAACCAGAAACGCTCCGGCTTGCACTTCAACGTGACGGTTGTCGCTAATCGAAGCGCCGCTGTTCGCGGTGTAATTGGCAGCGACCAGTGCATTTCGAAGATCTTCGAGGGAAATCCCGTGGCCGGCCATGCGCTGCGGATCAAAAAGTACATGCACTACTCTGTCCGGTGCACCGATAGTATAAATATCATTGGTGCCCGGGATTCGCTTCAGCTCAACCTCAATGGCATGGGCTATCTGCGCCAGTTCAAAGGCTGAAGTGCTTTCGTCTTCGCCAGTCAAAGTGAGTGCAACCACGGGGACATCGTCGATGCCCTTGGGTTTAACTACTGCCGGTAACACGCCGACATGTACGGGAAGCCAGTCCTGATTGGAATAGAGTTTGTTATAGAGCCGCACCAGTGCTTCTGTCCGTGGCTCACCGACAATAAACTGGATTGACATCACCGCCATGCCTGGCCTTGACATGGAATAGACATGTTCTACCCCGCGGATTTCCGCCAGCATTTGTTCGGCTGGTCCCGCAACCAGGGCTTCGACTTCCTCGGCGCTCGCGCCGGGAAATGGAATAAACACATTCGCGAAAGTCACGTCGATCTGCGGGTCTTCTTCTTTGGGTGTTACCAGCGTGGCAAATATCCCCAGTAAGATTCCTACCAGCGCGAGTAACGGGGTAAGCTGAGAAAGGTAGAAATAGCGCGCAAGGCGACCAGAGATACCCAGTCTCTGCTGTGAATCGTTGTCGGTCGGACTCATTGCGCTTCACCGGCAGAAACCTGACTCTGCCTGGTTGCCAGGGCCTGTTCAGGTACAAGCGCTATCCGTTCATTTACCGCCAGGCCCGAGAGAACTTCCTGACGTCCGTCCTTCAGCTTTTCTCCCAGGCGAACCTGACGAAACTCCACGCCGGATTTGCCTGCTACATAGACCGCAGTTAAGGAGGCGCGGTGAACAACTGACTGTATTGGTATTGTCAGCGTTTGGCGCTCCCCGATTTTGAATGATGTTTTAAGGTACATGCCCGGATATAAACCCAGAGTTCCTTCCGGTAAATTCACCCGGACTCGAAATGATGATGTATTCGGATCTGCATAAGCAAAGAAGGTCAGCGAATCACCTTCAAGTCGAACTGGAGTATCCGGTTCGAGATAGACGGATGCCTGGCGATTTTTTCTTACCGCGTCGATGTTTGATTGGGGGATGTTAGCTATCACGCGAACCTTGTCCAGCGACATTCCCGAGTACAAGGGCGTGCCGGGGGAGACACTTTCTCCTACCTCCACCAGTCGCTTCTCAACGATACCCGTGTAGGGTGCCGTAACCTGTGTGTAGCCCAATTGTTCCTCTGCACGCGCCAGACGTGCGCGGGCAGCTTTGACATCCGCTTCCGCACTATCCCGGCTGGCTCTGGCGCCGTCCAGTGCTGACTGCGAAACCAGTTTACGTTCGTGAATGCCTTTAATACGTTGATATTCCTTTTCTGCATCAACCAGGCGAGCACTAATGGATTCCACTGCCGCGGCAGCGCGATTGACTTCTGCCTGCTGTTCTGTATCCCGCAGTTTGAGAATGATGGTTCCCTTCTGCACCAGATCACCCACATCAACCAGTGTCTCTGTCACCTGTCCGCTGGTCTGGGCTGAGAGTGTGCTGCGATTGACTGCTTCAACTTTTCCGTCCAGCAGAATCACATAATCAACCTGTTGGCTTTCGACGGTTGCGAGTTCAAGCGGTTGAGAAATCTCTCCGGCGAATGCCGGGCTCATAGTTGAGATACAGATACATGTGACAAAATTGACGAATTTCATTTGTGGTCCGTTGAATACGGTTGTACTTGAATGTGATTTTATCATTTGAATTCATTCAGAACACTAGCAGACCTTTGCTTTCAGCGGTCGGATAAAACCAGTACACGAACCATCTGTATGAGGGAATCTAGTTGATCGCTACCCATCTACAAATAACATTGATGGGTAGTGGTACCGGAAGGGAAGAAAAACCATTCTGCGTTATCAAGCCCTGAAAAAGTCCCTGCCCCCTGGAAGCTCAGTAGTCTTTTTCTCAGATGGCTCA
>CAZNFE010000362.1:0-3513 GCA_964571945.1 uncultured Pseudomonadales bacterium | reverse complement strand
GGGATACCACTGGTTGCTGCAACAGCTATAGCGTTGGCCAATGATCATGATCTGGATCTGCCTTATGTCTTTAACAGGAAGGAAACGAAAGATCATGGTGAAGGCGGCCTGCTGGTCGGATCGCCGTTGGAGGGGCGCACGCTTATTATCGACGATGTGATAACTGCGGGAACTGCAATCGGGGAGTCGGTGTCCATAATTAAGGCTGCCAAAGCAACGTTAGCAGGGGTGGTAATAGCAGTAGATCGTGAAGAGCGAGGCAACGGGAAGGTATCTGCTATCCATGAGATTGAGCAAAGCCATGGGATCGAGGTGACCAGCATTATAAAGTGCAGTCACATTATTGAATATCTGGAAGCCCATGACGCATCACCTGAAATACTTGGGAAGATGAGAGCCTATAACAAAGAATATGGGGTATTATCGGTTGAAGATTAATTAACTAAATGTACTTTATAGATACAGTCGATTTGCAAATGGACCATGAAATACCGTTGCTATAAACACATTTCAATTACTATTATTCTGACGCTGATAGCGGCACAGAATGGGCAGGCTATTGAGCTGTATAAATATGTAAATGAAGATGGCGTAACTGTATTGGACAGCCGGGTACCGAACAAGTATGTAAGATTTGGCTATACCGTTATGAGTTCTGATGGGCGCGTATTGGAGGTGGTTGAGCGTGCCCTGACTGATGAAGAGATCAGCGCGCGTGATCGGACTGCCAAACTGGAAGCAGAACGCAAGCGTGAACAGGAAGCAAAAGAAGCTGCCGATGCCAATTTGTTGAGAATTTACAGCAGACCAGAAGATGTCATTCGAGCCAGAGACAGTAAGCTGGACAGTATCAACGAATTCATAAACTCCACACAAAGTAATCTGCAGATTAAGGTCAAACAGAAAAGGCAATTGGAAGCAGTAGCTGCAGATATTGAAAGAACTGGTGGTACGGTACCCGGAGTGCACATTGATCGAATTCAAGACGTATCGGATCGTATCGATCTGGCTGAACAGGAGATTGCGACTAAACGGCAGGAAATAGAACAAGTAAAACAGGATTACGCTCGTGATCTGAAACGAGTGAAGGAATTATACGGGCTGTCTCGAGAGAACGACCCGTCTTCAGAGAATAAATAGCGGCATAGATTTTTCCGGAACCATCGGTTGCCCGATTAGAATATTGTATCTGCCAATATTCGCCATTGTGAATCCCAGGATGCAGTGGGCGATTTCTGAAAATTGCTTCTAACATATTGGCTAATTCGACCTTCTGCGACCGATAGAATAAGATTGGCACCAATGTTAACGGTTGTTTTGAGGGGTGAACCTTCACGAATTTCCGTTTCCCTCATGATTTGCCGAAGCTGAGTTTCTAATCGATCAAATAGCTGAGCTACTCGCGATCTGAGCCTTTCGGTTTCACCAGTGAGTGCATCACCGGTGAGTATTCTTGTAATGCCTGGATTTTTTTCCGTGAAAGTCAGCAGCAGCAACACAATTTTGCCGCATGAGTCTCGAGAATTCGTATGATCACCCAGGATGCGTGATATCCGGGAGAACAGGGTATTCTCGATAAACTCTATCAATCCTTCAAACATTTTGGCTTTACTGGGAAAATGCCTGTAGAGAGCAGCTTCAGAGACACCCACTCGATCTGCCAGTCGGGCAGTAGTAATTCGTTCACCAGGACATTCTTCCAACATGGTTGCCAGAGCCTGCAGAATTTGATCTCGCCGAGAAGGTTTTTTGTTTGTATCAACCATCAAAATTTTGACCCAGAACTAATTGCAGCACTTCGAATATTCAGTTCAAACGACAAATCAATACCGTTGTTTTGAATCCGGTGGTAACTGTTTATCCGGTAATTCATGAATCCTCCGGCCCGGCTAAATGTGCGGCTGGACGCTTTTATCCCGATGTAATCAGTGTTCCGACACCTTCGTCTGTTAACACTTCCAGGAGAACCGCATGATTTACTCTACCATCAATTATATGTGCGGTGTTAACACCATTCTGTACAGCACTCAAAGCGCAGTTGATTTTTGGCAGCATTCCCTCTGTAATGGTGCCATCATCAATCAGTACATGAACCTGCTCCGGTTGCAATCCTGAGAGGAGCTCACCGTTTGCATCCTGAAGACCGGCTACATTGGTTAACATGATAAGCTTTTCCGCATTCAGCGCTTCGGCTACTTTTCCGGCAACCAGGTCGGCATTAATATTATAGCTGGTACCTGATGCGTCTGTACCGATAGGCGCAATGACCGGAATGATATCGTTATTAACTAACATGTCTACAACGCCGCGTTGTACGGAAACCACTTCTCCTACATGGCCGATATCGATAATCTCAGATTCCTGGATCTCAGGAGATGACCGCTTGATAACAAGTTTTCGTGCGGTAACAAGGTCACCATCTTTCCCTGTCAATCCCAGTGCATTACCACCGCAGCGATTGATAAGGCTGACAATGTCCTGATTAACCAAACCGCCCAGCACCATCTGCACGACATCCATGGTTTTGCTATCAGTCACTCGCATACCATCAACAAAACTGGATTCGATGCCGAGCTCCTGCAGCACTTGCCCTATTTGTGGTCCACCGCCATGCACCACCACGGGATTCAGGCCAACCAGTTTCATGAGGACTACATCGCGGGCAAAGTTCCTTTTAAGCTGATCATCAACCATGGCATGGCCGCCATACTTGATAACAATGGTTTTGTTAGTAAAGCGTTGAATGTATGGGAGCGCCTCAGTCAGCACCTTGGCGATATTCATAGCGGATGTACGGGAGAGGGTCATTGAATTCCAATAAGGTAATTAAAAGTTTATTTCCAGACCAGGATCTATTTTTTGCATCTGTTCTTTGAAAATACCCTTGATACGCCGCAAACCGGTTTCCTGATCTGCCTCGAAGCGCAAGGTAAGATTCGGAGATGAGTTCGAAGCTCTTACCAGTCCCCACCCGTCAGGATAGTTAACCTTGAGGCCATCCAGGGTATCTATACTACCGTCACCAAATGATGCATGTTGACTCAGGTTTGCCATGAAAGTGAATTTATCCCGGTCCGGGATGGCGATCCTTATTTCTGCTGTGGATGCACATTTTGGGAAAGTGTTGAACAGCTCTTCCAGATTTTTGGTTTGCGCACCGACAATCTCTAATAAGCGGGATGCGGCATACAAGCCATCGTCAAAGCCATTCCATCGATCCTTGAAACAGATGTGTCCGCTCATTTCACCACCCAAAAGTGCGCCGGTTTCATTCAATTTTTCTTTCAAGTATGAATGTCCGGTTCTACAGACAATCGGGCGCCCGCCCAGGTCGCTGACCACGGTATTCAAATTGCGTGAACATTTAACATCGTGAATCACATCGGCGCCTGGATTGCGAGATACAATATCCTTGGCAAAAAGCATTAACAACCGATCGGGCCAAATGATATTACCAGAATTAGTAACGGCTACCACTCGATCACCATCTCCGTCAAATGCAATTCCGAGGTC
>CAZNFE010000361.1:0-3525 GCA_964571945.1 uncultured Pseudomonadales bacterium | reverse complement strand
GGGCAAACAGAAGATTATGAAAATGGAAGGAGGCTATCATGGCAGTTATGAATTGGCCGAGGTCAGCCTGATACCATTACCTGATTTTCGAGGTGAACTGGAACGACCCAATTCATTACCGGTGGACGGGAGCTTTCCGAGCAGCGTTCTGCAGGATACCATTGTTTGCCCCTACAATGAGCCGGAACTGGCGAAGCAACTCATCGAGGAAAACGCCGATGAACTGGCCGCAGTGATTATCGAACCCATCTTAGGCTCCATGGGCATGGTTCCCGCCAATAAACAGTTCCTGGATGTGGTCAGAGAAAGCGCTACCGACAATGGGGTGGTGCTCATTTTCGATGAAGTGATCAGTTTGCGGCTCAGTGGAGGCGGTGCACAGGAAATTTATGGGGTTACACCTGATTTGACCTGTATGGGAAAAATTATCGGTGGTGGCTTGCCGGTTGGTGGTGTGGGAGGCACGCGTGAGCTGATGCAGATGTTCAACCCATCCAACCCTGAGAAAGTGTTCCATGCCAGTACTTTTAGCGGTAACGCCTTGACCATGGCGGCTGGTCTTGCTGCCATGACACTCTTCACGCCATCAGAAGCGGACCGGATTAACCGCCTTGGCGAAATGCTGCGAGGCGGATTTGACCAGGCTTTGCAGCAGAGTGGAATTCATGGTCACGCGACAGGACTGGGATCGTTGGTAAATTTGCATTTTGCAGATGAGCCTCTGCGTGACGCCCGTGATGCCATGCAAGGAATGATCGCAGCAGGCCACATCGGACGATTACTGCATCTGTGTATGCTAAAAAGAGGTGTGATGTCTGCCAGCAGACTGATGTATTGCATCTCGACACCCATGACCGAGAGCGAAATTGATGTCGCTATCACCGCGCTGAGTGAATCGCTATCAGAGCTGCACCCCTATATTGAGTCCGAACGGCCGGATCTGTTGATTTAGAGTCCAACCCTGGAAAAACACATATGAGCAGCACCGTCACCCCGAAGGTACTTCATGCACCGCTGATGCTCATTTCTTTTCCCAGCGTTTTTCTGACGTTTTCATTGCCCGTATTTGCAAAAAATATGGGTGCATCAGCCGTTGAAATAGGTGCACTGTTCTCATTATTCACCGTTTCACTCATCGTGCTTCGGCCATTGGTTGGATTTGGCCTGGATCGGTACGGCAGACGACCATTTTTTGTAGCCGCATTGTTCGTGTATGGGGTGGCTAATCTGGTTTTCTCCGTGTCCCACAGTGTTGAATGGTTGTATCTGGGCAGGCTGTTTCAGGGAGTCGGTGCGGCGCTGTTGTTTATCTCGATTGATACGATAACCACCGATCTGACAACGCCTGAATTCCGTGCTGCCGCGATGGGAAGGAACATAGAAAAACAAACCAGGGGCGGAATGTATGGTGCCTTTCTCGGTTTCACATTGTTGGGAATACTACCCATGGAACAAGCCTGGAGCGCATCATTTATGGGATTTGGATTGCTGGCAATGGTCTGTATCGCGATAACTCTCCGGCGACTGCCGGAAACACGCCCAGCAGAGTTGCAAGCTGCTGATTCCAGTGATTCAAGCAAAATCATTCTGGTTCCTCAGCTCATAAGATTGATGGTAGTTGTATTTGTTACAGGTTTTGCATATGCGTTGATCGAGCCGATCTATCTGATTTTTCTGCAGGACAAGTTTGAGGTTCACATTCTGCAACTTGCCTGGGCATTTCTACCAGCGGGGATAATTTTTGCGGTACTGCCATCGCGACTGGGACGATTGAGCGATCGTTTGGGTCGAACTCGAATTCTGGCGTTCGGACTGGTCTTGGCAGGTACGCTTTACAGCGCACTTCCAGGACTACCCAATTTGATCTGGTTAGTCATTTTGTATACAGCGGCCGCCCTGGGATGGGCGATGTCAGATCCGGCCAAGACGGCAATGGTAGCCGATCTTGCAGAAGCTGAACAACGTGGCAGAGTATTTGGAATATATGAACTTGTAACTGGAATAGGTCGTTCCCTGGGTCCACTGGTCGGCGGATTTGTGTATGATAAATTCGGCCATGAGCTGCCATTTTATCTGAATGGCGGGATTCTGGTGGGCTCTGCAATCTGGGTGCTCATATACCTGGCTCCTGCAGAGAGGACATCCAAGAATATTGCAGGTTGAGCATCATGTCTCCGTATGCTTTGAAATTGAGGAGCCAGCGATCGAAATGCTGCCGGTGTTGCCGGAGTATTGTTGCCATGGGAGAGCTTATAAATTTCGACGATTTCCAATACAATATCGGGAGTTTCTGATGTATGGCCTATTAGCAGTTTGTAACTAGCCGGAAATATTCATGTACCCGATCCGGGAAGGGAGGCATTGATGATAAAACTGTTCGTTTTGATCGTGCTGCTCCATATATCAAGCCTGTTATTTGCGGCGACCACGGATGACTGCTTTGCCGCGATATATGCATTGCATGAGAACCGCCTGGATGAGGCCATAGAACTTTATTCGAAGTGTATTGACTCTGGTGACCTGAACAGTGAAAACCTGATCGTCGCTTATAATGATCGTGGTAATGCCTACGGTCGCAAAGGAGAGTATGAACTCGCCCTGGCTGATTTCAACAGGGTGATCGAATTGAATTCTGAAGATTCTGACGCCTACTACAATCGGGGTTTAACCAATAAGAACCAGAAAAACTACGATGCGGCCATTCGTGACTATAGTCGGGCAATCAAGCTGAATCCACGTTATGTTGATGCCTATAACAATCGAGGCAATGTGTATGGTCACAAAGGTGATTACAAGGCAGCGATCATAGACTTCAACCAGACCATTTTGCTCAGTCCTGATAACGCCAGCGCCTATTTTAATCGCGGTCTCGCCTATTATAGTCAGGGTTTGTATGACCATGCGATTGAGGATTTGCAGAAAGCGATCGAATTGAACCCGAAGTATTCCCGGGCATATGAAAATCTGGCCTGGTTGCGCGCCACCTGTCCCGATGCAAGCTATCGTGATGGCACCGAAGCCGTTGTGCTTGCCAAGCAAGCCAGGCTTTTGCGCCCGGAAGATGATACGGGTTTATGGGAAGTAATGGCGGCAGCGTATGCAAGAGCCGGAAAATTTGATCATGCCAGTAAATATACCGGTCTGGCGCTGGAAAGTGCCAAAAACCCAAAAAGCGTAAAAGCACTCGAGAAGCAATTGAAGTTGTATGAATCAGGAAAGCAGTACGAGGACAAAATCAGCAACAAATTCCTGATTTAGCCCCCGGTCAATTTCATGCACCGGCGGGCATTCGCGCAATGCGTTTGAGATGCCTGTTAAAAGTCCCGGCTTTCCCCAATTTTCAGGTTCCAGATATGACTGTCGGAAAAACCTACGTTGCGGGCAGCCTGGCGAAAACGTACCGTTGGTTCTGCGATAGATAGCAAGGATCTGGATGTATGCGATACGCCATGATTCATCGGATCGCATCCGGATGAATTTCAATGCGGCGTACTGCACAATGGGCGCCTCGATGGTAAACAGAGA
>CAZNFE010000360.1:0-3528 GCA_964571945.1 uncultured Pseudomonadales bacterium | reverse complement strand
TAAATATATCGCGATGGGCGGTGGGGTCGCTATTTACTTCCTGGAATGGAAAGCGTGCATTTGATTACCGCAAGGCGGCGGGAATCGCCCACGATCTGGGTACCGCTGTGACCATTCAAGCCATGATATTTGGCAACATGGGTGATCAGTCCGCATCGGGTGTGGCCATGTCTCGAAACGCTGCTTCCGGTGACAAGGAACTGGAAGGTGATTACCTGATCAACGCCCAGGGCGAAGATGTGGTGGCGGGAATTCGTCACACCAAACCACTGGCCGAATTGCAGGGCGATCTACCGGAAGTCTACACCGAGCTGGCAAGCATTGCGGCGCGGCTGGAACAGCACTACCGGAATGTGCAGGACATGGAATTTACCATTGAGCAGGGCAAACTGTGGCTGTTGCAGACCCGGGATGCCAAGCGAACCGCACAGGCAGAAGTACGCATTGCGGTGGATATGGTCGAGGAAGGATTAATTACCCAGGTGGAGGCGATTCAACGGGTGAAACCGGAACAGGTGGATTTCTTTATGCACCCGCAATTGGACACGGCAGCGGTACCGGATGTCGCTCCATTTGCCCAGGGACTCAACGTCTCTCCGGGTGCTGCCGTGGGCGTGGTCGCTTTCGATGCCGGCATCGCCGAACGCTGGGCCTTGCAGGAGGGCCGGGATGTGATCATGGCGCGCCCGGAAACCAAACCGGATGATGTGCATGGCATGCTGGCTGCAAAAGGCGTGCTGACCTGCCGTGGCGGTCGTACCAGCCACGCGGCGCTGGTCGCTCGACAATTCGGGAAACCGGCCGTGGTTGGCATCGAACAGTTGTATATCGATCTCGACGAGCGGGAGATGCGTATTGGTGACGTCACGGTGAAGGAAGGTGACTGGATCTCAATTGATGGCACCAATGGATTGGTGTATCTGGGGCAACTGCCGACCCTGGTACCGGATCTGAGCAATCCGCACTTGCTGAAATTGCTCGGCTGGGCAGATGAAATTCGTGAATTGGGTGTGTGGAGTAACGCAGATTATCCGCGTGATGCTGAACGTGCCAGAACCTACGGTGCAGAAGGGATTGGACTTTGCCGTACCGAGCACATGTTCTTTGAATCAGATCGGCTGCCGATCGTGCAGCGCATGATCATGGCGCGGGATATTGGTGAACGCAACGAGGCAATTGCCGAATTGCTGCCCATGCAACGATCCGATTTTGAGGGGTTGTTTCGTGCCATGGACGGCTTCCCGGTAACGATCCGGTTAATCGACCCGCCGCTGCACGAATTTCTGCCGTCCTACGATGAATTGGTAAACGAACTGGCTGATCTGAAAGTGCAGATTCAGCATTTTAGCAATATCGCTGCCATCGATGTGGCACTGGATTCGATCCGCACCAAACAGGACTACCTGAAACAGGTAGAGGCGTTGCGTGAGCAGAATCCAATGCTGGGAACCCGCGGTGTGCGGCTGGGTATTCTGCTGGATGAGCTGACCCGAATGCAGGTTCGCGCAATCTTTGAAGCGACCATTACCTGTTTGCGGGAAGGCATCGACGTGCAGCCGCAAATTATGATTCCACTGGTCTCCCATGTGAACGAGTTGAAGGTGCAGAAAGATATTCTCGAAAAAGAAGCCAGGGATGTATTGGCAGAAAACAATAACCCGGCAGTTTCCTACAAGTTCGGTACCATGATCGAGATTCCCAGGGCGGCACTGACCGCCGATGAAATAGCCCAGGTGGCAGATTTCTTCTCCTTCGGTACCAATGATCTCACGCAGATGACATTCGGTATCAGTCGTGATGACGGCGAGCGTTTTCTCAGGGAGTACCAGGCTCATGGGATATTGCAGGACAATCCGTTTGAGACCCTGGATCGGGATGGCGTCGGCCAACTCGTGAAGATTGCGGTCGAAAAAGGCCGGGCAAACAATTCCAGCCTGCATATCGGGATCTGCGGTGAGCATGGCGGAGACCCGCGCAGCATTCATTTGTGCCATGAATTACAGTTGGATTATGTGTCCTGCTCTCCTTACCGGGTTCCCATTGCCAGGCTGGCTGCTGCGCAGGCTGCCCTGGAAAAAGCAGGCAATTGAGTTCTGCAACTGCATTGAACAGCGATTAATCATTGCTGCCCGCAGGTCTTCAGGCACCATTTCCAGTGCGATAACAGGGCTAAACCGGTTGCTGGAACCGTGCTAAGATCATTCCAATATCTACAGATCGGATAGTAAGATGCTCAATTTCCTCTCCGGTCCCTTGCTGGGATGCTTTGCGTTCCTGCTGATGGCCATCAACATTGCCTTCTGGGGGATCGTCATCGTGTTGGTTGCGCTGGTAAAGCTGGCGCTGCCGTTTGCCTTTGTGGTCAGGCTGATTGATCCCCTGCTCATCAGTTTTGCCGAAAACTGGATTGATGGGAACCGGTTCTGGATGTTTCTGACCCAGAAAACGACCTGGCGCATACAGGGAGTGGAACATCTGAATCGTCGTGGCTGGTATCTGGTGGGTGCGAATCATCAGTCCTGGGTAGATATATTTGTCCTGCAGCGGATGTTCAATCGAAAGATTCCGCTGTTGAAGTTCTTCCTCAAGGCAGAGCTGATCAAGGTGCCGGTGATGGGCCTGGCCTGGTGGGCGCTGGATTTCCCGTTTATGAAACGCTACTCGAAGTCGTATCTCAGAAAACATCCGGAAAAAAAAGGCAAGGACATTGAAACCACGCGGAAGGTGTGTGAAAAGTATTCCCTGACGCCCACCAGCGTGATGAGTTTTCTGGAGGGAACCCGCTTCACCAGAGAGAAACACCAGAATCAGCGTTCCCCATACGAGTACCTGCTGAAGCCGAAGTCCGGCGGCATTGCTTTTGCCATGTCCGTGCTGGGGAGGAAATTCAGTTCCTTTCTGAATGTGACCATCGTCTACCCCGATGGTGTTCCGGCGTTTTGGGATTTTCTCTGCGGCCGGTTAAAAAACGTGCTGGTTCATGTGGAGGAGATAGCGATTCCGGAGCGGATTCTTGCCGGTGATTATGAAACCGATAAACAATTCCGGTCGGAATTTCATCAGTGGATTGGGACGATCTGGGAAGAAAAAGACCAGCAAATCGGACAACTGCTGGCTGACACCGGAGCAAATTAAACAAACCATACGTTAATCTGCTCCGGGCCGGTGCCGGACCGCTTACTTGGGTTGCATGCGGATCCCGCCATCCATGCGGATGCACTCACCGTTGATATAGTCATTTTCGACGATGCTGCTCGCCAGATGCGCAATTTCTTCTGCTTTACCGAGACGTTTTGGGTACAGGACCTGGCTGCTGAGAGGCTGCAGTGCCGCCTCGATTTCCGGGGTCAGTTCTTCGGCGCCGCCCAACATCAGCGGTGTGTAGATCAATCCCGGGACGATGGTATTGACGCGGATCCCCAGCACGGCAAGATCTCGCGCAATGGGCAGGGTCATGCCAACCACACCACCCTTGGATGCACTGTAGGCAGCCTGTCCGATCTGCCCTTCGTAGGCAGCGACTGATGC
>CAZNFE010000359.1:0-3555 GCA_964571945.1 uncultured Pseudomonadales bacterium | reverse complement strand
ATCCTGATAGTGCCTGCAACAAGCTCCCTACTCCCCAGATTGATAAAATTCACCGCTCGGATAGCCGTGGCAACGGCAATGTTTACTGTCACTCCGGATAATAGCAAGCAAGGCGCCAGCTGGTCCAGATTGTGAATTTAGCGGGTTTGGAAGAACCGCAGCTGGTGGGGTATTCTTTGCCTCGGCATAGGGTGACTGTAGACAGAGGACGACGCGAGTGGCAGAGATTCTGGTATGCGGCAGTGTGGCAATTGATGTCATCGGCAAATATAGTGGCAAATTCAGCGAATATGAGCAGCGTTATGGTTTGGCCAGTCTAAATGTTTCGCTGCAATTGGCTGCACTGGATTTCAGCTATGGCGGCTGTGGAATAAATGTTGCCTGGGGGCTCAATCAACTGGGCATAGATGTCATACCGCTGTCCGTTGCCGGAAACAACTTTGAAGACTCGTACCGCAGCCATCTGCAGCACCATGGGATCGACACGCGCTATATCACCCTGGACGAAAGCTTTGATCATTGCGCGCTGGCAGTCATTCTGAGCGATACTGAAGGCAATCAGTTGACTGCATTTCATGCAGGTGCAGCCGTTTCTGACCTCAGGATTCAGCCACACAGCATTGCTGGAATCAAGCAGATCAAACTGGCATTACTGGCACCGGAAGATGCACCGATTATGCTCAGACAGGCAAGGAATCTTGCGGCTCAATCTATCCCGTTCATGTTCGATCCCGGACAGGGCCTGGCGGAGTTTAGCCCGGTTGAAGTCAATGAATTAATCGATCTAGCCAGTCACATTGTGATCAATGCACATGAATTTGAAATTTTGCAGAAACTATCTGGACAGGATGCAAACAGGTTATTGTCCCGGCTCGAATACATCATTGTGACTCGGGGGGGACTGGGGTCAAGTATCTATTCACTCGAATCCGGAGAAATTCAGGTGCCGGTTGTTGGAACAGATAAGCCGCTGGATCCAACGGGATGCGGGGATGCATACCGGGCGGGATTTCTCGCTGGCTTGTTACGGCATAAGGATATCGCTACCTGCGGGCGAATAGGATCGCTCACTGCGACGTACAACCTCGAAAGTGAGCACACACAACAGTATCAATTCAGCACAAATGAATTTTGTGCTCGTTATCTTTCGACATTTGGTGAGGAACTGTCGCTATCCTCTGAGTAATACCGACCGGAATTGAATTGACATCACCCATCGAATAAATCTAATGTCCATGCGAATCGGATCGGAACGGTTTGCAGCGATAGCGTATGATCGGTGCTGGTACTGGTACTGGTACTGGTACTGCAAGACTAACCAGTGGGAGAATCTGCACAATGCCTGAGGGCACCATTATTTTTCTGAATGGCACATCCAGTTCAGGAAAGACAACTCTTGCGCTAGCAATTCAGGAACTGTTTCCTGAGCCCTATATACATATAGCGCTGGATCAATTTCGGGATGGCATGCCAGCGAGATTCAGAGGACTAAACTCCCCTGCCGGAACCACCGGCGCCCAGGGGCTCAATGTAGTGCCTGTCGTGAACCCGACCGAGGCATACACAGACATTCAGTTTGGTAGTGTGGGTCTAATGATGCTCAAAGGTATGCGGCGTGCAATCGCCAGCATGGCCAGATCCGGCAATAACATCATCATTGATGACATCATCATGAACGATGGGTTCTTACAGGATTATCTGGATGTACTCGAAGATCTGAGCGTTATCTTTGTTGGCATACGTTGCCCGATTAGCGTTATTAATGAGCGTGAGAAACAGCGTCTGGGCCGATTTCCAGGTACTGCATTAGCGCATTTTAAGAGTGCACACAAGCATGGTCTCTATGATATTGAGGTGGATACTTCAATCCAGTCACCTAAAACCTGCGCTGATGAAATAAGGCAATTTATATGCGATGGCAGGAAACCCATGGCATTCGCTGAACTACGAAAAAGAAGGCAAAGTTAAGATGTCAGAAATTGCACTGTCGGATAATGCAGAGTTGCTGGGTCATCCCAGGGGACTTTTCATTCTTTTCTTCACCGAGATGTGGGAAAGATTCAGCTTCTATGGCATGAAAGCCCTGTTGATACTTTACCTCACCAAGCACTTCCTGTTCGGTGATCAGGAAGCCAGTATTATCTACGGGAGTTATGCATCACTGGTCTATGCCATGCCAGTGCTGGGCGGCATGATAGCCGATCGCTACCTTGGCTTACGCAAGGCAGTCACACTTGGCGCGATACTCCTGGTGTGTGGTCACTTTGGTATGGCTTTTGAAGGAGATCCTGCGCAGCATGTTGCCGGTCAGGGTGTAGTGAGAGATTTACTGCACACACAGATTTTCTACTTTTCCCTGGCGCTAATCATCATTGGCGTTGGTTTTCTCAAGCCGAACATATCGACTATTGTGGGGAAACTGTACGGTACGGATGATCCTCGCAGGGATAGCGGTTTCACCATCTTCTATATGGGCATCAATTTGGGTTCCCTGGTCTCGACTCTCGCCTGCGCATACCTGGGTGAAACATACGGCTGGCGTTATGGTTTCGGTCTGGCAGGTATTGGTATGCTGACCGGGTTGATTACCTTTCAGCGTGGCCGGAAACACTTACTCGGACATGGTGAACCACCCGATATGGCAGTGCTGAAGCAACGAGTTATTCCGGGTATCAGCAGAGAGCAGCTCATTTATCTGGGTGCCTTGGCGGGTGTGTTTGCAGCATGGCAATTGATGCAGTTTACCGGTGAGTTAGGAATTGCATTAATCATTTTCGGTACCGTCGTAGTTACCTGGATGATCTGGTTTTCCCTTGCACGCTGTAATCCCGTAGATCGGGACAGGATGTTGGTTATGTTAGTCCTGATCGTGGTTTCAGTACTGTTTTGGGCTTTGTTTGAACAGGCTGGTTCATCGATTACGCTGTTCACGGATCGAAACATCAATATGGGTACCGTATTCACGGCCGGGATGTTTCAGTCGATCAATCCGTTATTTATTGTTGTGTTAGCCCCACTGTTTGCCTGGTTCTGGGTGCGGCTGGGCAGTCTTGGCTTTGAACCGTCAACCCCCACCAAGTTTGGCCTGGGCATCGTGCAAATCGGTCTGGGATTTGCGGTGCTGGTTTACGGGACAAGTTTTGCAGGTCCGGACGGAAAAGTTTCAGTAGTTTGGCTCGCCCTTATGTATCTGCTGCATACTACCGGTGAACTGTGTCTTTCTCCGGTGGGATTATCCATGATTACTAAACTGTCGGTGCAACGTGTCGCAGCTATGATGATGGGTGTATGGTTTTTGTCCAGCTCTTTTGCCGGGTACGCTGCCGGGTTAATCGCGGCTACTACGGCTGTCGAGAACCCGAACAACGACCTGATTGATCCGTTAATATCATTGCAATCATATACTTCCGTGTTCAGTAATCTGGCGATGATTGCCGTTGTGTTTGGGATCCTGGTACTTGCGATAGCACCGATTCTGCGTCGTCGGATGCATGGTATACACTAGGAGCCTGACCGAGAACAGATTGGCCTACTGTGGCGGCTGCACATTGGCCC
>CAZNFE010000358.1:0-3556 GCA_964571945.1 uncultured Pseudomonadales bacterium | reverse complement strand
CGGCAGATGGATTTGTGCTGGCCTGTCCACCGGATGTTGAAGCCGCCATTTATATGGCGAACGCAGGCAGTGATGTGCATGATCTGGTAAGGAGTATAACGATACCGGTAAAAGTGCTGCGTGCGAAACAACGCACTGCAGAGAGGGACAGTACCATGGACTTTAGTACTTCACCCACATGGCCGGAACTCGCTCAACAATTTCAACGGGGAGAAGACATCTACCTGCCGGAATTGACGCATTTTATTCCCATGCAGGCACCAGACCTGGTAGCCAGGCACATATTGGGAGAAGCGTCAGGAATTAACGAATGTTGATCCTCTGGACCGGTTTTGTGCGATATTGATATGGAAGGACTAAGGGCCATGATAGCATGGGAATCGACTCGTTAACCCGATGAGAAACCGACAGTGACCAGCAGACCCATACTAGCCATTACCATGGGTGATCCAGCAGGAATCGGACCTGAGATCGTGGTAAAGGCATTTTCTGACGATAAGATGTTTCGACATTGCCGACCGCTGGTTATTGGCTCA
Source organism: uncultured Pseudomonadales bacterium (assembly GCA_964571945.1). Lineage (GTDB taxonomy): Bacteria > Pseudomonadota > Gammaproteobacteria > Pseudomonadales > Azotimanducaceae > JASJXV01. The sequence continues at coordinate 3,020 of CAZNFE010000358.1, read as the reverse complement.
GTGAGCTGCCTGAGTGCGGTTGCTGATCAACTGAACATAGATATCAAATTCAATTTGTTGACAGCAGCGAAGGAATGTCAGGGAATAAGCGGTCAGATAGATGTGCTGGATTCAGTCAGATTCAATGAGGACCAGGTGCATACTGGTCAGCTTTCAGCGGCAGGCGGCCAGGCTGCAGTGGGGTTCTTCGAGCTTGCTGTCAGATTAGCGCTGGCAAGAGACATTTCCGCTATCGTGACCTGCCCGATTAACAAGGAAGCGGTCCAAATGGCGGGGTACCAGGGGGATATTGGTCATCAGGAAATCCTGGCCCGGATGACCAATGCAGAACTTACGGCAACCATGCTGATAACAGCAGGATTACGGGTGGCGCATTTGAGTACCCATAAGTCTCTCTCTGATGCCGTGCGATATGTAAAGAAACCGGTGATCGTCAGTAAATTATGTCTGACGGCCAGGAATTTGGAGGACTGGGGTATTACAGATCCCCGGATAGCTGTCGCTGCATTGAATCCCCATGGTGGAGAGGGCGGATTTCTGGGACGAGAAGAGATCGATGAGATCTTGCCCGCGGTGCAGGAAGCCAGAAAAATGGGTTTGAAGGTCAGTGGCCCAATACCCGCAGATTCGGTGTTTTACCGGGCGATAAACGGGGAATATGACGTGGTTCTGGCCTTGTACCATGACCAGGGCCACATCGCCATTAAGGTCCATAATTTTACCGACAGTATAACTGCGACCATGGGTGTACCATTCATACGAACCTCAGTAGACCATGGCACGGCATTTGATATCGCCGGGAAAAATCTGGCCGATCATCGAAGCTTACAGTGCGCGGTGGATGCTGCGATTGCGATGATGCATGGAAATCTAGGGGACCTCTGACCTGGATGGGGACCGGAATCAGCAGCGGGTTGGCCGTTGTTAAATCGCAGTTGGTCGTGCGATGGTGCATGTTTACCCTCAAAGACGCCCAAAAAACTAACCGAAATCAAAAAAAGACCCGGAAAATGTGATCCTGACAGTAAACAGTGTTGTGGATTGCCGCGGATTTTAATACTCTGTTTATCAAATAAAAATGACGCGCAGCACGGGATGTACTGGCAGTAGCAGAACCAGCTTGAAGATCGACTCCCGGTCGGTTGAGAGCAACAGCTGATTCTGCTGCTGGTACTATATTTGGGTTGCTGTCAAAAATTTTAACCAGGCGATTGCCTGAGGCGCCGGATCAGGAGACCAGAAATGGCACTAGTATTAAATGAAGAACAGAACATGCTGCGAGATGCAGCCAAGGACTTTTGCAGCAAGAATGTAGCCATAAGTGAGTTGAGGAAATTGCGGGACAATAAAGATGAGACAGGTTTTGACCGTGAAATATGGAAACAAATGGTTGAATTGGGCTGGGGCGGTATCACCATCCCCGAGGAGTTCGGCGGCTTGGACTTTGGCTATACCGGCTTAGGTGTAGTGATGGAAGAGTGTGGTCGTACGCTTGCGGCTTCACCATTAATGTCCACTGCAGTGCTTGGCAGCAGTTGTGTATCACTGGCCGGGACCGATGAACAGAAGAGTGAATTGCTGCCCCAAATTGCTGCCGGTGACCTAATCATGGCACTGGCGTTGGAGGAATCACCGCACCATGCACCAAACAGGATCAATACCTCTGCGGAAAAAAGTGCTGATGGTTATGTACTTAATGGCAGTAAAAAGTTTGTACTGGATGGTCATGTAGCGGACAAACTGGTTCTCGTTGCGAGAACTTCCGGGTCTGAGAGCGACCGTGAAGGTATCTCGCTGTTTTTAGTGGATGGCGGCGCAGAGGGGCTTGCAATAACCAGAACCATTATGGCGGATAGTCGCAATGCAGCCAATCTGGAATTGACCAATGTCGCAGGTGCCTTGATGGGCAAAGAGGGACAAGCTGCTGACATTCTGGACCGGGTACTCGATATCGGTCGCATCGCGATTTCTGCAGAAATGCTGGGTGGCGCACAGGAGGCATTTGAACGTACCGTCGAGTATCTCAAGACGAGAGAACAATTTGGCGTGCCAATTGGCTCTTTTCAGGCATTGAAACACCGGGCAGCAAATATGTTTTGTGAGATTGAGCTGTCCAAGTCAGTGGTACTGGGCGCGCTCTCGGCACTGGACGAAGATTCAGAGGACGTACCAAAGTTAGCCAGTCTGGCAAAAGCAAGACTGACAGATACGTATAACCTGGTGAGCAGCGAAGCCATACAAATGCACGGCGGCATCGGCATGACGGATGAATATGAGATCGGCTTTTTCATCAAGCGAGCAAGATTGTGTGAGCATACGCTGGGTAATGCAGCTTATCATCGCAACCGGTATGGCGAGTTGGAGGGGTACTGAGCGAATTAAAAAGCCCCGCCAGAAGCGGGGCTATACGGTTTTATTATCCGTTAAAGGTACATTGAACGCTTTTTAGTTTAACGCTTGAAAGCTCGAAGCTACCTCACGCTTATCAGCACTCGCGAATGAACTGATAATTCCAAATTGAGAAAAATATCCCTTCGTTCCAGTACCATGGCATAACTTGATGTTTGCCTAAAAGGGCCTTACAACCCTGTTTTTTAATTTACACTTTCTGCCCTGTGAGTCAAAGAATTAATAATTCTCAACAGCATGTTGCTTAGCAAGATGGTAAATAAGCTCAATACCCGTCGCCAAATCAGGTATGGGAATTACGCTTGGTCAGGGACCTAATCATGGCGTATTTCTTTCATGAAAAAGTCTGAGATAAGTGGCCTGAATCGATCCATATCAACCAGGAACGAATCATGACCATAGATTGAGTGCAGATTAACATAACTCACCTGTCTCTCTTCTCTGTCCAGTCCCAGTGCCAGTTCACGCTGCTGACGGGGTGGGAACAGATGATCGCTTCGTACTCCGGCAATCAGGATACGTTTCGCACCGACCCTGCTCAGTCCTGCGTCAAGCGACCCGCCGTGATCTGCGGCATCGAATAGATCCATTGCCCGCGAAAGATACAGATA
>CAZNFE010000357.1:0-3556 GCA_964571945.1 uncultured Pseudomonadales bacterium | reverse complement strand
CATGCCGAACTGCTGAAATCAGTCGCACGCCGCGTCGTCGATCGTCGTGTGCTGCTGAGAGTGACCAAAATAAATGATGGGTTAAACCCTGATTATGATCACATTTCTTGATGGAAAAAGAAAAACCCCCTCAAATAACTTGAAAATTACTCGAGAGGGCTGTCTCCTATATTCTGCGAAGAAAAAAGGAAGACCAATCCAGTGTGCCACGACTTTTTTAACGATTCCAGTTTTTATCATTTTCTGTTTCAAATCGATTTGGATATCGCATCTGATGTTCAAGCAAGAGCTTGTCAGCATTGTGGTGGGATACTGCACAGTGCCCGTTACCCACGCAAACCTCGTGGTCCCCGTCATTGCTTGAGCGTTGACTATCAGAACCGCTTTAGTTTTTGTTGTGCTCGGGAGGGGTGCCGACGTAGAACCACACCGCCTTCGGTCCGTTTCCTCGGACGCAAGGTTTATCTGGGTGTTGTCATTCTTTTAATAACGGCCCGCAATCATGGCTTAACCCATAAGCGCCGACAACGGTTATTCGATCAATTAGACGTCAACCCGCAGACGTTCTATCGGTGGTTAAAGTGGTGGCGTGAGATTTTCCCTGTGAGCCGATGCTGGTCCTCGGCGCGAGGTTATTTTATCCCTCCAGTGAATACTAATGAATTACCCGGCGCCCTGCTGGGACGATTCACGGGACAAGATTTAAAGCAGCGATTAGGTCAATTGCTTCAGTTGATGTTGCCGCTGAGCACCGCATCTTGTTCCCGCTTTTCGAGGGTTGTGATTGACCCGCAGAAGATGTGATTATGTGTCACACTCGCTTCTTCTAGACTGCAGGTTGTTTTAATTACTGGAGTCAAATCGTGAACAACGCGACCGATCCCGATCGTTGGGCAAGACTACGTTTTGCGATCATTGGTCCTTTATTGGCCGCACCCCCACCGAGAGGCGAGTTACAGCAGCGTCTATTAGATCTTTCTACAAGCCGATGGAAACACCCGGTTAACGGAACCGATATTCACTTCAGTATGGCGACCATAGAACGCTGGTTTTATGCGGCTCGCCAGGCGGCCGATCCGGTAGGCGCATTACGCCGACAGCGGCGTGGCGATGCCGGCCGTGCCCGTCGATTAACAGCTTTACAGATTCAGGCACTCGAAACCCAATATGAAAGTCACAAAAGCTGGACCGTACAACTGCATGTGGACAACCTGCGGGCACTGGCAGAAGAAGAAAAGGCGCTCAGGGTAATACCATCCTATGGCACCATTCGCCGTTACCTGAAAGCACGGGGACATCATCGTAAACGAACACCCAAACGCAATACCCCGGGTGCCAGGCTCGCCGAGCAGCGACTGCAAAAACTGGAAGTCCGTAGTTACGAAGCCGATTATGTTCACAGCTTGTGGCATGCAGACTTTCATCATGGCTCACGCCAGATTTTACTGCCCTCAGGACGTTGGCAGACGCCTTTGCTGCTGGGGTTTATCGATGATCACTCGCGCCTGGTCTGTCACCTGCAGTGGTATCTGGATGAAACCACCGAATCGCTGGTGCACGGTCTTAGTCAGGCATTACAAAAGCGCGCGCTACCGCGAGCGCTGATGACCGACAATGGTGCAGCGATGCAGGCCGAGGAATTCAAAAGTGGCTTGCACACACTGGGAATCCTGCACGAAACCACATTACCTTATAGCCCCTATCAAAACGCCAAGCAGGAAGTATTCTGGGCGACCCTGGGAGGGCGTTTAATGGCGATGCTTGAAGGGGTTAAAGAACTCTCACTGGATCAGCTCAATGAGATTACCCAGGTCTGGGTCGAACAGGAATATCATCAAAACAAGCACTCAGAAATTGCCATGACACCGATGCGGCGTTATCTCGATAACACATCGGTGGGACGGGATTGTCCAGGCAGTCAAATATTGCGACAGGCGTTTCGCTGCACCGTCACCCGGCGGCAACGAAGGAGTGATGGCACCGTCAGCCTGGCGGGCAAACGCTTTGAAATCCCGGCCCGATATCGTCCGTTTGAACGCCCTCAAATCCGTTATGCGCGTTGGGATCTGAGCCGGGTTGATCTGATAGACCCGCACACACATAAAATACTATCCCCGCTTTATCCCCTGGATAAAAGCGCCAATGCCAGTGGAAAACGCCGGGTACTGGAACCGGCAGAAACGACCATTCACGTAGATACACCGGCATCACCGGGCAATGCACTGCCACCGCTGCTACGCAAACTAATGGCCGACTATGCCGCCACCGGCCAACCACCAGCCTATCTGCCCAAGGTCAAACCGGAGTCCGACACATGAACAAAAACCTGCTATCCCTGTATGGCCTGAAATGGAACCCTTTCTCACCGGAACTACCCACACAAGGCGTGTATATCACCCCGAAGGTTGAACCCTTCTTCTGGCGTATAGAACAATCGCTGATTCGCGAAGGCGGCTTTGCCATGATCACCGGTGAACCGGGTACCGGTAAGAGTATCACCCTGCGCTTGCTGGCTGAACGGCTATCAAAGCTGCAAGATATCAGTGTCGGCGCCATCACGCATCCCAGTGGTAATTTAGCCGACTTCTATCGGGAAATGGGCGATTTGTTTGGTATTGAATTGAAACCGCATAATCGCTGGGGTGGATTTAAAGCCCTGCGTGAACGCTGGTTATCTCACCTCGAAGGGACTCTATTGCGACCGGTGTTATTAATCGATGAAGCCCAGGAGATGCAGCCAGCTGTACTCAGCGAACTGCGCTTGCTCAGCAGTCAGCAGTTTGACTCGCACACCTTGATAAGCGTTGTGCTCGCAGGTGATACCCGCCTGAGTCACAAATTACGCCGGGATGATCTGCTACCTCTGGGCAGTCGCATCCGATCTCGCCTGGTAATGGACTATGCGGACCGCAACGAACTGATGGCCTGTATGAAACATCTGCTATCAGCGGCGGGTAATGCCAACCTGATGACGCCAGAGCTAATACAGATCCTGTGTGACCATGCATTGGGTAATTACCGGGTGCTCACCACCATGGCAGCTGAGCTGCTCGCGACTGCCGCCTTTGAAGAACGCTCACAACTGGATGAAAAACTCTATCTGGAAGTGTTTTCACCGACGGCTTCTAGAAATCATAAAACTGCCTGATGGCAATCGGAGAAAAACCCATGGACTCACCACCCTTGATACTGACAGACCTGCCCGAACTCTCTGATGAAAGTGTTGGCCAATTAAATGAATTGCTTTACGCATTTATGAATGCTTTTGAAGGGCGCTATTACTCCCAACTACAGCGATACTATCATACACAGGAAATACAGGAACCACCGGAGCCGCCGAATGATGACCTATTCGGCTTCGATGATATCCCTTTCTAGTTGAGTGTCGTCACAACCGACTCCTCAATTGGCAGGGGACCCAATTTATCCATCATGATCGTTTGCGTATTCTTCCATCAAATAGCGTGGATATGTGGTCATCAATTACTGTGGACACGCTCACTGCATCTGATTAAGCAGTGGCTGGAATGTCCCGTAGAAGACACCGACAAGCGAA
>CAZNFE010000356.1:0-3582 GCA_964571945.1 uncultured Pseudomonadales bacterium | reverse complement strand
CTGAGACGGCTTCAGCGGGAACGGTAACTGCGAAGGCGATAGGCACTACCAGAGGAAGCAACCATTTCAGCCAGGTAGGATAAATGGCAACCGGCCAGCGTCCTGCAGTGTAAAGTGACAGGAATATCATGGTGATATTTTCAATTCGGATAAACCAGAAAGACAATGTTGCCAGCATCAGCCAGAAACTGTATACGATTGCGGCGGCAGAGAGGAGAGTAATGCTGAATAACAAAGCGGATTCCAATCCTGTTTCGGTCGTTATTTGGTGTATGCCGACAAACAGCACCACCATGCCCAGGAAGATATCGAGTAATTTCCAGATTCGGAATTCGGAGATACTCACCAGTAGTTGAGAGTCTGCCGGTTTTGTCAATGTAAAATCCAGTTTCCCGTCCACCACTTCAGTCATGAATCGGTTCAAGCTGGGTGAAATAACAAAATTAATCAATCCAAGAATCACAAAATATACGCCTAACAGACAAATTAACTCCGATTGATGCCACCCGCCAAGGTCACTGGTTTGTTGAAAAACAATATACACTGCGCCCAGCGCGGTCAGCATTGAGACCAGGGACTCCATCGTTTGAATCCAGAAGTTCGCCCGGTAGGCAACCTCATTCAGGATGCCGATCTTCAGGAAAACCTTAATCAGCCTGGTTATATTCATGTTCAACTCCCCACGGCCGAGTAGCGCTTGACAGCAATCCGCCAGACTTGCGAAACCAGAAACAATGCGAACAAGAGCCATGCGATCAAGATGCAGATAGTGCCAACCACGTCATCAGCAGGTGTCCTGCCCATCAGCAGTTCTACGGGAAATGCCACGATGTAATAAAAGGGAAGATATATCGCGATGGATTGAATCCAGTCCGGCAATAGTGCCAAAGGTGCAACGCGCCCGGAGAAGAACATCAGAATCACAAAGTAGATCTGATTTATTCCCGTGATTCGCGTGGTCCAGAAAGCCGCGAGCGCAAGGGTCCATTCCAGCAGGAAACGGGTCACTGCTGCGAGCACAATCACCGGAACAACGACAGCAATTCGCCAAAGTTGCAGTTCGAATACAGGATCGAACAGTAGAATCAGGATGATGACGGCCGGTATCATGACAGCCATCTGGATAATCTTGTAAGCGATATTGTCAGATATGTCACCATGGATTGGATGTACAGGCCGGAGCAGTTCATGAGACAGGAAGCCGTACTGAATCCGGAATTGGAATGTTTGCATGATCCAGGTGAATGTCAGGTGATTGATGGCCATCAGAATGATGTAATAAGCGGCAAATTGATGCGCATCGAAACCACCCACCTCACCTCCCCGGGAATCCGCCACGGTAGACCAGACCACCAGAAAAATAACCGGTTCCAGAATAGCACCGATCATCCAGATCATACCGGAAGCACGATACTGGATATTGTCCAGTAGAGATGTACGCAGGAATGCTCGATATAGACTGATATATCGCTCAATTCTAGCCACGCTGATTGAATACCATTTCAATGGTGTCCTCAATGGGTGGATCTTCCACAGTCAGATCAATGATTCGGACTTCGCTAAGCAGTCTATTGGTGAGATCAGGTGCGAGCTTGTTTACCACACTGAATGAGGCCTTCCCATCCGAGTTGGATATCAGCTCGGGATAACCGGACAGATCAGTATGCTCGTTTTCCAGCTCGATGCGAATCGTTTTGTGTGCAGTATATTTTTGCACCAGATCCGCAAGGCGACCGTCGAATAGAATTATGCCGAGGTCAATCACGATAATGCGGCTGCATAAAGCCTCAACATCTGCCATATAGTGGCTGGTTAGCAATACGGTAGCGCCGGTTGTCCGGTTGTATTCCCTGATAAATTCTCGCAATTGGCGTTGCATAGTGACGTCAAGGCCAATGGTGGGTTCATCGAGAAACAACATGGTGGGTCTGTGCAACAGGGCCACAGCTACTTCACATTTCATCCGCTCGCCAAGAGAAAGATTGCGGACCGGTCGGTTCAGTAGCTCACCGAGGTTTAGTAATTCGGTCAGTTCATCCATATTTTTTCTGAATTCTGTCCGCCTGAGCTGGTAGATCGCGCGGTTGCGTTCGAAAGAATCGATGACCGGAATATCCCAGAGCAACTGGTTGCGTTGTCCCATTACCAGCGTGATCTGTCTGAGGAAATCGTGCTGACGTCGGTACGGAACAAATCCACAGACGTTTATGCTTCCAGAACTGGGATGGAGCAGCCCTGTCAGCATTTTAATGGTTGTTGTTTTACCAGCGCCGTTGGGACCAAGAAAACCGACGATCTCGCCTTGATTGATCGATAAGCTGATATCCCTTACCGCATCTATGGTTCTGGTTTCCCGTTTGAGGAGACTGAACAATGCGGCGCGGATACCGGCATCTCGAACAGGTACGCGGTAGGTTTTTCCCAGGTCTTTCACTCGAATAGCAGGGATCATTTCAAGTTCTCTGGCATTGTTCTAATTATATTCTTAAAAACGAAAACCCCGGATTCTGCAAAGCTATCTACCTCGCTTTCGTCGATCGCCAGCCCCATTGAGGGGCTTCTGATCGAAATACCACCGCCTGTGCCGGTGGATTTTTATTGTTATCAACGGCTACTATGTTACTGGTTGAGCCTGATTTTATACATCTTCGATAGCTTGCCACGCGACGGATTCTTTTTTCCCGTTTTCCCGATACATGCGTCGGCCGATTCTCGGGTAATCACAAATGTCCAGCTTGCTTCTGGTGCCTGCCATCAGGTAGGTCAGGTCATCATCGTACGGGTTGACCAGGGTGTGGGGTAGAGAATTTGCTACAAAACCCATAAAGTCTCCAGCACACACTTCAAAGGATTCATCGCCAATTTCAGCAATTCCGCGACCGGACAGTATATACAGAAATTCCTCATCGATATGGTGGCTGTGATATTGCGTAGATTCGTTGCCAGGCTCCACCCGGACCAGGTGTACACCCAGCGATTCGAGTCCCAGGAGATCACCCAGTGATCGGGTATGCCGAACAGCATTTTTGTTAAATTGATGAATTCGCGTTTCTTGTTTTAGCTCGGCTATTTCTTCAGCCTTTAGTAGCGGGTGAGGTTTGCTGTTAGTCATACGGCTTACCTGTGGTATTTTTTGTGACTCACTGGTTTTTTTCTGCCCGCACGAACCGGTGCCGGAGGTGTTGCTAAAAGTTTTTCTTCAGGCAGATCGCACTTTAGTTTTGTGTCTAACAACGCTTCAATATCAGGAAGCTGAAATGAATCAATTTCACCTGCCAGGGTAATCGAGACGCCGGTAGCACCTGCCCTGCCGGTTCGGCCGATCCTGTGGATATAATCTTCAGAATCTTCAGGCAGATTGTAATTGAATACGTGGCTCACATTATCGACGTGTATCCCACGCCCGGCAACGTCTGTGGCGACCAGGACGCTAATTTTGCCCTGCTTGAATTCATCCAGAGTTTTGATTCGTTTTCTCTGAGGGATCTCACCGGTTAAAAGCCCGCTACGGATACCCTGCCGATAGAGCCGATCTTCCAGATCACGAGCCTGGTCACGCCTGTTTACGACCACTATGACCCG
>CAZNFE010000355.1:0-3590 GCA_964571945.1 uncultured Pseudomonadales bacterium | reverse complement strand
AGGATTTGAAGAGTGGCAAGAGAAGTTAACAGGACAACTCTCGAAAAGAATGGATCGAAGCTCGAAAAAAAACAGACCTGCCAGAGAAAAGAGATCGGTGATAAATAACAGTGCGTTTTCGCGAAGAAAGCAGCGGTAAAACTGCAGGGGAATCCCGCTGAACAATATTTTTCTGCCATGATCGTCAATCATTTTCATTCGTAAAAACTGTAGTTAATGGTTGAATTTTTGGTCAATTACTGATGGTAAAGTTTGTTAGTATTCGGGTTTCGTACTGAAGAAAACCAGCGTAAGATCTCACGGCCGATCCGACAAGCTTGATTCGGCAGAAAGGATCTGAGCTGCGACAACCTCCTTAATGTGCGTGCAAGTGAGTACCCGTATTTTGTGTACATTTAGTACAGATACTTCTGGATTGTAAGGGCTCTTTTTGGTTAGGCGCATCTTGCGACATAATGGTTTGAATGAAGTTTAACATTTTTTTGTTAAAAAAAGTCTTTACCAACAGCATCAATCCGGACAGCGCGTACCGCTACGTGGAGCAATAGCAGGACATTACCGATCAACGGTGACTCCTTTGAGGTCTCTGCTGAATTCAGATCAGACCCGGCCCCGGCAATTGACCCGTTTGACTTTCCAGCCAGAAGGCTACCGCAAGAGCAACATCTTCTCTGAAAGGAGCTGCAATGATTTGTGTGCCGATGGGCAAACCGGATTTAGAGGTACCTGTTCTGACCACGGTTCCTGGCCAGCCCGTGAGGTTGAATGCGGTGGTGTAAGAGTAGCCGGTCAAATCCTCCGTCGTGTTGTGCGGAACGGCGATATCCGCGTTAACCGGGCAGATCAAGACGTCGTGATCGCTGAAGTAATCAAGCATCGAACTCTGATAATTGTGCCAGAGTTCGATCAGTTGGGCGAATTCACGATGGCTAATACTGGAAGCTTTGAGTGCGGTCAGATAGTTTTGTACATAGGGCGTTGGTTCTGTGGTTCGACTATCATCCAGCAAATTCTCAAGCATTAGACCACCGTCTGCCATGAACAGTCGAGTATTGATGAAGTCTGTCATTTCAAGCCCCGTCGGACGTGCTTCCCGGGGAGTCCAGCCATGATCCCTGAACAGATCAATAACCCGTTCGAGATTTTCGGTTATTTCTGCATCAGGAGTTTTAATTCCATTATCAGGATGGAATCCTATGCGCAGGTTCTCCAGATTGACCTCTCGATAATCTTTTAACTCGCACGATACCGTTGTCTGATCCATCAGGTCCGGACCGGCAATGATGTCGAGCAGATAGCCCAGGTCATCAACGAAGCGACCCATAGGACCTACCTGGGTCAAGGGTGCAAGAAGACCTCCGGTGGGCAGGGCATTGCCGGTGCAGGGAACTCTGCCGGTAGTGGGTTTGATCCCGCATACACCTGAGAAGTGCGCTGGCAATCGAATACTGCCGCCGGTGTCGGTACCCAGGTCAAATGGAATGGCACTACAAGCCAGTAATGCGGCGGCCCCTCCACTGCTGCCACCGGTTGTCCGCGTAACGTCAAAAGGATTGGAAGTCCTGCCGTAGACCAGATTATCGGTTTCAAAGAAGAGCGTAAACTCGGGAGTATTGGTTTTTCCCAGCAAAATGCCTCCGGCATCCCTGAGTCTGGCAACACTGCTCGCATCTGCACCGGGGCGGTAGTCAGCCCTGCCCAGAGTGCCCCAGGTGGTGATTGCGTCTTTTGTATCCAGGCTATCTTTAATGGTAAAAGGAACGCCGTGAAGCGGGCCTCGGAGATTGCCGTTTTTAAGCTCAATATCGGCATTTCGAGCCTGCTTGAGAGCAGCTTCCGCGATTGAGTAGACGAATGCATTAATATGAGGATTTACTTTCTCGATGCGATCGAGAAATGCCGTCACCATCTGATGGGACGTGATCAGTCCGTCTCTGATACTTTGGGCAAGCTGGCGAACGGGTTGATCCAGCAGTTCATCCATGACAGTTCCCGGTTACTTATCTGCGACGGCTTTAACTCGATCAGGCTTTCCTGACCAGGACCAGGCAAAGGTAGAGCGGCTTACTCCCAGCATAACACCTCCCAGTGCCTTTGGATGAATAAATAGTCCATCCAGATGTCCTTCTCTGGCACCTGTCCAGTCGTTAGGTACCAGCTCCATTAACCGATTGCGCAATTGAGGCAGATCGTCACATTCTCCGTAACACATATAAAGACTCGAACCAAATCTCGAAAAAAACCGGCCCATGGTTTTATCAAGGTCATACGGCTTGATAATCTCAACCCGATCCAGAGCATCTGGATGTACCAATGTCAGACAGCCGCGGTACCCGTAGTTCTCTGAAGTGATAGGAACGAAGTGGCTAGCATCCAGTGCAAATGCTCGAGCGAAAGTATCGGCTGCGGTTTCATCATCATCAGTCAGATAAGTAACCTCGTAGAGATTTTGCATCAATCCCTGGCGGCTCCTCGCCTGTTCGTTGGAAACTACCAGTCTCAGTCCGGCAATTGATAGATCTCTGCCATCGATGTATATCTGTTCGTTGCCTGCTTGAAAAGCGATGTGCTGGTTGGATAGTCGGGTTTTGATCGCATTCAGGTCGTCTGTAGCAAATCCTGCCGCGAAGGGACCACCTGCATTAGAACGCAGATGCGCCTGAATAACCCCTTCTCCATTGGGTGAGAGAACCTCGACCTGGCAGTCACCGACATCAAGAGTGATTCGATTGGCGGCCAGACTTGTAATCCTGTCTCTTTGGACCTCTTTTGCATCCAGTAATTTTATCCATTGCCCAGCCACTGAGTCAGGTTCGTTAGTGCTGACTTGAACGCGATCAACTCTGGTTAACATGGTTTTTCCCTCTGCTATTAGGTGACGCGAGTGTTAATGCTGGTTTGCCTTCCTGGACTTTTGTATGTGCAGGTGCAGATCGTGGGATTCAATATTGAAATTGAACGCATGGTCCTGAATATCGCCCCTTGAAAAAGCGTTAGATAAGGTTTCACGCTGGATATAGCCCAAATGATATTCGATTGCACTACATAATTCGTCCGAACCATTATATATAACTTCGATGCGATCGGAGACCTTGAAATTTAACTCTTTTCTGGTTTTCTGCACGCGATTGACCACTTCTCTGGCAAGACCTTCATCAATCAGATCCTGGTTCAGCGTACAGTCCAGATCAATGGAGATGAATCGGTTAGAGAGCGTTTGAGTGCCTTGCCTGGCTTCCCTGAAAACGAGGATGTCATCTGCGGAGAAAACTTCTCCTGCCAATTCGATTGATCTTGAAGTTGCCAATTGATCTAACTGTGCATGCTCCAGATGCTCGATCAGATCCTTAAAATCTCTGAATTTCGCCCCCAGGCGTTTACCTAATACAGGCGAGTTTGGTTTTGCATAAAAACTGATGAAGTCACTCTCTTCAGTCGAGTAAGCTATCTGCTTCACATTCAGTTCTGCCTTGATGTAGGTTTCAAGGAGCGAAATTTCGTCCAGCAACGACTGGTCTGAATGGATAATGGTCAGTTTTGGCAGCGGAATTTTGGTTTTAATCTTTTCCTGGTTTCTCTTTTGCCTGCCA
>CAZNFE010000354.1:0-3609 GCA_964571945.1 uncultured Pseudomonadales bacterium | reverse complement strand
CAATTTAGGTCAAGCTATCTGGCACACTTTATCAGGTGGCCTTGACCAGGGGTCAACATAGGGGTATTTTTTCTCAGTCCGCTCAGGCTTCGGAGGCAGGCGTGCGAGACTGCTGGTAATCCAGCTCCGCGTCTCCGCCGGATCAATCACATCATCGATGCCACCACCTGTCCCTGCATTGACCGCCTTGGCTCCTTCATACGCCCGCGCCACACTCCGTTCGAATTCAAGCCGACGCTCTTCCGGATCCTCGATTGCCGCTAACTCATTCCGATAGCCCAGTTTCACCGAGCCTTCGATATTCATACCGGCGAACTCCGCCGTGGGCCAGGCCAGGGTGAAAAAACCAACCCGGGCACTCGCCCCACACATGGCTTGTACGCCGAGCCCATAGGCCTTGCGGACTACCACGCCAAACAACGGAGTGGTCAGATTCGCACCGGCATTAAACATGCGTACGCTGTGACGCACCAGGGCGGTCCGTTCAGCGTCAGGTCCTACCATAATACCCGGACAATCCATCAGGCTCAGGATTGGTATATCAAATGCATCGCAAAGCTGAAGAAAGCGAGCCCCCTTATCGGCTCCATCCGAATCAATGGCACCAGCCAGGTGATGCGGATTGTTGGCGATGACACCCATGGGGTGGCCTTCGATACGAATGAAAGCGGTAATCACACCGATCCCGAATTGCTCCCGGATTTCAAGTACCGAGCCCTGATCGGCGATGGTGTCGATAATCTCGCGCATATCGTAGAGACGCAATCGGTTCTCAGGCACCAGGTGACGCAATCTGCGCTGATCGACCGCTGCCCATTCGCTGACCGATCCCTGGAAATAGGACAGATACTTCCTGGCAACCTGCACGGCAGCCGCCTCGTCCCTGACCAGAATATCAACCACACCATTGGGTACCTGAAAGGACATGGGCCCCACCTCTTCCGGCGTGTAGATACCAAGACCGCCACCTTCAATCATCGCTGGTCCTCCCATCGCCACGGTCGTTCGTTCAGTGGCGATAATCACGTCACAGCAGGCAACCAGGGCCGTGTTTCCTGCAAATGTGCGGCCATTGATGACGGCCAGCATGGGGATGAGTCCACTTAGTTTGGAGAACTGGGTAAAGGTGTAGGTATCGAATGCCACGCCTGGTCCGGTGGAATCATCTCCCGGGCGACCACCTCCTCCTTCACCAAACAGGACCAGCGGCAGTCGATAGCGTCTGGCCAGCTCGAACATGCGATCCTGTTTATAGTGATTCCGACCGCCCTGGGTACCAGCTAATACCGTGTAGTCGTAATGGACTACCATGGCGCGCGCCGCCTCGCTATCGAACAGATCAGCATTGATCGTACCGATACCGGCGATAAGGCCATCGGCCGGAGTGTTCCTGCGCAGGGTTTCCATGTCATATCGGCGGTGCTGTCGTGCCACGATTAGCGGCCAGTACTCTTTAAATGAATCAGGATCCATCAGTTCCCTGATATTCTGGCGGGGCATTCGATAGCCCCTGCCCTCCCGTTTTGCCACTGCCTCAGGCCGATTCTCATCCAGCGTGTAGGCATGTCGATCATAGTTTTCCTGGAGGTCAGGGCGAATATAATCCGGATCAATCTCCTCTTCTATCGCTACCTCACCAACCGTCACTTCTGCTTCCTCAATAAACATGATGGGAAAACCCTCGCGAACCACATCTCCCACCGCCATGTTGATCTGCCGCACGATACCGTCTCGATCCGCGGCCAGTACATGTTCCATTTTCATCGCTTCCAACACAGCAACCTGCTGACCATTTCGGACTTCCTCACCAACAGCAACGTCCAGAGAGACGATCGTTCCCTGCATCATGGCGTTCAGGCCAACTGAACCATCGGGGCCGCTGACTTCCGGTGCCTGTTCTGCTTCACCGGCGGATACCTGAGCGGCTTTCACCCTGGCGTCGTGTGCGAATAGCGCCAGCGGGTCGCTTGTGTCCACTCGTGCACCAGCAAAACCAGCCGAACCTGTGCCGGAGATCTGATCTCCGGTTTCGACATAACGCTGTGGATCATCAACTGCAGGGATAACGAGTTCTGCCATGTGCTCATCAACCCAGCGCGTATGCACTCGACCTGTACCGAAATCTTCATGGCTGAGAATTCTGCGCAGGAATGACAGGTTGGTACCCAGACCGATTAAACGAAATTCGGAAAGAGCCCGAGCGATTCGAGCAGCAGCATCCATCACATTGTCCGAGCGGCTGTGAACGATTACCTTTGCCAGCAGGGAATCGAATGCCATGCTGGTCGTGTATCCCGAGTAACCGAATCCGTCGGTACGGACACCGGGTCCGTTGGGTGCCTCATAGATACTCATGGTTCCATTGGAGGGCCGTACGGTACCGTCTTCGCTAAAGGTTTCCATATTCACCCTGGCCTGAATGGCGCAACCATTGGGCGTGGCAATCTGCGCATCATCGAGCCCGAGTTCGGCCAGAGAATCTCCCGCTGCGAGTCGAATCTGTACCTCTACCAGATCCACACCGGTCACTTCTTCGGTGACCGTGTGCTCCACCTGCAACCTGGCATTCGCTTCAATGAAAACAAACGGCTGTACCCCTTTGCGACCGCTGGCATCCACCAGAAATTCGAACGTGCCAAGGTTGCTATAACGCTGGTCTCCGGCCAGGTGGAGCGCGGCTTCAATAATCGATCTTCTGAGTTCCTCATTGAGATTCGGTGCGGGTGCCAACTCGATCACTTTCTGGTAACGGCGTTGCAAACTACATTCGCGCTCACCCAGATGAGTGACTGCACCGGTATGATCGCCAAGAATCTGCACTTCGATGTGACGTGCCAGGGGCATGAATTCTTCAACGTAAACATCTGCAAGCCCAAACGCAGCTCTTGCCTCTGACTGGCATCGCTTGAAGAGTACCTCAAGATCCTCCATGCGGGTGACCGGCCGCGTACCGCGCCCCCCGCCCCCGGCCAGCGCTTTAATAATGATGGCACTGCCGGGATCCATTGATTGGTAGAATTCTCTTGCTTCATCCATAGAAACTGCATGGTCTAAACCATGCGGAACCGGTATTCCGGCGGCAACGGCTGCTGCACGGGCTCGTGCTTTATCACCAAACAACTCAAGGTGTGCCACCTTCGGACCGACAAAGGTAATACCCTCCTGGGCACAGCGACGGGCAAAATCTGCGCGCTCTGCCAGAAAACCATAGCCGGGATGGATTGCATCGCATCCGGTTGCCTTCGCTGCGTCTATTATCGCTTCCGCGTCAAGGTAGGCACGGGCACCTGCGTTATCGAGTGCATAGGATTCATCGGCAATTTGCGTGTGCAGGTTAGAGGCATCATCCTGTGAGTAAACAGCTACGGTTCGTAATCCGAGATCAGTCGCTGCTCGCGCGATTCGAATAGCGATTTCCCCACGATTGGCAATTAACAAAGCAGCAAAACTCATGAATAGCTCCTCAACAAAATGTGATCTCTTATAGGCAGTGTGCCAACCCGCAAAACCAAACGGATCTGCTCATCAATTACAGGGGCTAGGAGCCTGACCGGGAACAGATTGGCCTACTGTGGCGGCTGCACATTGGCCCATTTTCCCGCTCATTCT
>CAZNFE010000353.1:0-3653 GCA_964571945.1 uncultured Pseudomonadales bacterium | reverse complement strand
GAATGCCGAGACCGATCTCGTATGCCGTCTTCTGCTTGAAAAAAAAAAGAATAAGCAATGATCGTTGATAGTGCAAGTTGTATACTAGTAACTGTCTGAACAGTGCCCGCGCATGTCGCGCGCACGCAGACCGAGTAAGAGCGGATGGTATGCTGATCGCAGAGAATCACCGGAAGTTCGTGCAGGATTTGCGGCACGATCCGACAGGTTTGCTCCGGAGCAAAATCCCCGACCTTCACCAGTGAGTAACAGGCAACGGGCACCATTTGCCGGATCTTTTATGTCACGCATGGCTGCTGCAAAATCTTCAAGCATCTCAACACCCACTGCATTCATGACTTCCGGGTGGTTGAATTTGAGTATCGCAACCCTATCCTGAAAATCCAGTTTCATTTTGTCCATAATATTGTCCGCAAAACACTAACTATTGTTCGAGTAATGTAATATCCGATAAC
The DNA here is from genome assembly GCA_964571945.1 of uncultured Pseudomonadales bacterium. Lineage (GTDB taxonomy): Bacteria > Pseudomonadota > Gammaproteobacteria > Pseudomonadales > Azotimanducaceae > JASJXV01. The sequence goes on along the minus strand of CAZNFE010000353.1, from coordinate 3,198 downwards.
CGGCTGCGTGAATCAAGTCCAGCAGCAGTAGTTGGCCGAAATATTGTCGGATCAAGGTACCGCGATGATTACAGAAATCCCGGCGATGCAACAGTTGAATCGCACATGAATGTGAAGCCTGGGTTGTTCGCCTGCACAATTGATTGCAGTTGCACAGTAGTCAGGAGTCTGTTTCGCATCAGAACCGGCCTGAAGTTTATCTGCGTGCTGCTCGCCGGTTGCCAGCTTTCCTGTGTGGCAAAATACCCGGTTGCGCTTCAATGCGAGCCAGTGAAAGCTTCTGCCCGGCCGTTCTTGCAGGTGACATCACAAGACTTGATGGCATCGTTGCTGGATTCTCCCAGGTCAAACCAGGCGCGAGCTGATCGATTGCTGCAGAGATTTGGTGAAGTTGGATGTGACCAGGCAAACACCTCAGCGATTGTTGGCAGTCGTTATAGAAATGTTGTTTGCCGGTTGGCTGGAACCTCCAAGCTGACTCTGGTGGTCGGTGCACATTACGACAAGACCAGCAAAGGCCAGGGCGTTGCGGATAATTGGACAGGTGTCTCTCTGCTGCCCTATCTGTATGCCGAGATAGCTCGTCAGGGACCGCGGCACAGCTTTGTTTTTGTCGGTTTTGCTGAGGAAGAAACAACCCTTGCCGGTTCCACTCAGTATGTAAATGATTTGCCCCCGGAAGAGCTAGACGCTACGGTCGCCATGCTGAATCTGGATACACTGGGATTGGCGCCCGTGCAGGCGGACCCAAGATCTGCCCCTTTGTTGAGGGAAAAACTTGGCTGTTTGGCGAATCGTACCGGATTGGCAGTTGCGCCAGGCATATTGAACCGATGGCTGTCCGGAGATTGGGAACCGTTCAGGAAGGCAGGCATACCCGTGCTCAGTCTGCATTCACTGTCCCGCGACCGAAGTCGACTAATCCATTCAGAAAGCGACTCGATAGACATAGTAAATCCGGCACACTACACCTCCAGTTTCCTGTTGATCAGGCAATTGCTGGTGGAGCTGGATACGACGCTGGATCAGTAGTGTCCCGGACTAAATTGCCGAACAAGGAGGTAACGGGAACATCAGCAGATCAGCTGATTCCAGTAGGCGTCCACTCGTGCCTGCACCCATCAGATGGTTTGATGGCAGATCCTTTCAGAAAACTTGTCGGTCATCGGACAAGTGCTCGCTATTTTACGAATTAAACAGTCAATTGAGGCTGTATGTATAATAGTACACCGGGTTGATGAGGTGCCAGAGAATCAATGGGTCGGGTATATTGTTTGATGCCCGTCAGAGATTCCCTGGAATCAAAATTGTCAGAATCGGAGGAGCAGAAATGTCAAGGTCCAGACTTGTGGCGCATGAAAGTAAGGTGATTCTGATAACCGGCGCCTCGTCCGGATTAGGCAGCGCGTGTGCAGATTTGTTGGTGAAGCAAGGGCACAGGGTGTATGGCACAAGTCGATACGCAAAATTTCTTGACAATAATTCTGATCCCGGTTCGCTGAAGATGATTCCCATGGACGTAAATGATGATATTTCGGTCAGCCGGGCAATCGCTCATATCATCGATAGAGAAGGAATCATTCATGTCGTAGTGAATAATGCTGGTTACGGTATCGCAGGTTCGATAGAAGATACCAGCATCGAAGAGGCCAAAGCGTTATTTGAGACCAATTTTTTTGGTGTCCACAGGGTTTGTCGTGCCGTGCTGCCGTATCTTCGTGAACAGGGCTTTGGTCACATAATAAATATTGGATCTCTGGGCGGAGTGGTGTCGATTCCATTCCAATCCTTTTACTCCGCATCGAAATCCGCCCTGGCGAGCCTGTCAGATGGATTGAGTATGGAGCTGAAGCCGACCGGTATTGTGGTCACACGAATCGAGCCTGGAGACTATCAGACCGGATTCACTTCCAATCGGGTTTTTGTCAAGGGCTTCGATCCTGCAGGGATATACGGTGAGCGGTGTTCCAGAGCGATTTCTGTCATGGAAGAAGATGAGCGGAATGGCGCCGATCCGCAGGATCTGGCCAGAGTTCTGGCAGGAATTATTGATTCAAAAAAACCGGCATTAAACTACCGGGTCGGCATGTTTATGCAGACATTCCTGGTCGGTCTGGTGCCGTTTATACCTGCCAAATGGGTGGAAAAACTCATTATGGGTACGTACAGGATCTGAATGCCAGATTAACCATCAAGAGGTATCGTTCTCCAGTTCGTCAGCAGATCGTTACAGTTGTTCGATTCCCGAGTTGACGATTGCGGTTTTGAACAGATCCGTTGCAGTTTGTTATGAAAGGATTTGAGCGATGGCGCGTTGTCCAGCTGTTCCTGCCAGGCAAGCAGCTTTTTGTTCAGTGATCTTAGTACGCGATAATTCCTGCCGGCAATAGCCTCGTTGTTGCTATCGAACTCCTGCAGGAGATTAAGGCTGGTTTGCTCGATCAGATCCCGTTGCTCAGGTTGCATACGGATGATGCTCCGGATGTAAGCTGCTCCCCACTGCAAGCGAGTCGCCGCACCCTCTGAGGTTTCATAAGCTTGTTTACGCCACTGAATTGCTGCATCGAATTGTTGCTGTTTTTCGCTCAGACCAGCCAGGCTGCTCATGAAATAATAAGGTGAGCGAGAAGTTTTCAATTCGGCAAGCAGCAATTTCTTCGCCTCGTCCTCCAACCTTGCAGTCTGCAGCAGGTGATTCATCTGGTTGACGACGCTCTGTCGGGCATAGGGACTGTGGGTTATCTTGTCCGCCCGGGCGATATCTGCGCGCAGCTTCAAAATCAGGTCCTGATCCATGTCTCCTTCAGGGGACTTCAGCAAGTAAAGTTCCAGCGTGGGAAACCATGCGGCCAATTGCTCGGCAGTCGACAGAGAAGCATTGTGGCGGAATGCCAGGGTGTTCTGTTGCCATATCCGGATGAGTTGATCACGGGTTTCACCCTCGATGGAAATCAGGGACACCAGCGGTTCGGAATAATAGGCAAGATAGTCCCAACAAGCCAGGATCAGCTCATCTGATGCCAGCATTTGCATTATTGGATCGATTGCTTCTGGCATGCCGACCTGTGGACTTGCCGGATCTGTGCGGGACTTCTCATCCTCCGATGGGGGTTTACGCTCGTCAGCCACAGTCACCAGATATTGCAAATAGAGTCTTGCGCTGGCTTCCGGATTATCCTTTTTTGCCGATTCAGCGAG
>CAZNFE010000352.1:0-3669 GCA_964571945.1 uncultured Pseudomonadales bacterium | reverse complement strand
TAAATCGGGGACAGTTTACTTAATTCCTTCAGAATTAGGTAAACTGACACAGTATAAACAGCCGGAAATAAGTAAACTGTCCCCGATTTAGTGCCCCCGATTTAGTGCCCTGTCCCCGATTTAGCTTCTGAATTAAGTAAACTGTCCCCGAATAAACCGTCCCTGAATGTTATACTCGTAGGCATTATCTATTCATTAGCTATGTCTCCGGCATCCAGATTGGTTATTTGCTATGGAAGAACTGCACACAGCAGAACAAGCCTCTTCACAACCAGATACCCTGTTAGAGTCGCTGGTGATCCTCACCCGGCTACACCACAAACCATATTCTGCCGATTCACTGATCGCCGGTTTACCTGTTCATAACACCAGGTTAACCCCACAGCTGTTTATTCGTGCTGCAGAAAGGGCAAATTTCTCGGCCAAGTATGTAAAACGCGAACTCGAAGACATATCCGCGCAAGTATTGCCGGTCGTGCTGATCCTGAACACTGGCCAGGCCTGTATATTGCTCGCCACGGATGAAGAATTTGCCCAGGTAATTTTCCCTGCATCAGGACAAGACCCTGAGAAGATCAATTTGTCAGACCTGGCGAGTCAATACTCGGGTAACGTCTTGTATGCCAGACCGGCATACTCATTTAATGATGGCATGGATTCAGCCAAAATTGGCGGCCACTGGTTCTGGGACGTTATTCGTAAATCCCGGGGTATCTACAGTGAAGTTCTGGTTGCTTCATTTCTGGTGAATCTCTTTGCGCTGGTGAGCCCTCTTTTTATCAGAAACGTATATGATCGCGTACTGCCCAATCAGGCGATCGAGACACTCTGGGTGCTTGCCTCAGGCGTAATGATTGTGTTTCTTTTCGATCTGATCATGAAATCTCTGCGCGGATATTTCATTGATGTTGCAGGCAAACGTGCAGACATCCTGTTATCCAGCAAAACGTTCGCCCGCGTCATGGATATTCAGATGACCTCAAGGCCAGGATCAGTCGGCTCTTTTGCCAACAATATGCAGGAGTTTGACAGTTTTAGAGAATTCTTCACTTCCACAACACTGGTCGCGATCATCGACCTGCCCTTCACCCTGCTATTCATACTGATAATCTATGCGATCGGCGGCATGGTTGTCTGGGTACCTTTAATCTCAATTCCTCTCATCCTGACGGTAGGGTTGATTATTCAAAAACCATTGCAGGCTCTGATAAACGAAAACTTCTCGGTATCCGCCCGAAAACACGCCATGCTGGTGGAGGCACTCACCGGTCTTGATACCATCAAGGGAATCAGGGCTGAAGGTGTCATTCAACAAAAGTGGGAAGCATTCAATGCGCGCAACGCGAAGTTGGGGCTAAAATCCAGATTCATCAGCCTGAGTGCCATCAATTTTTCCCAGATAATCCAGCAATTGGCCAACGTGGCCGTGGTCATCATCGGGGTCTACCAGATAATGTCCGGTGAACTGTCCATTGGTGGTCTGATTGCATGTACCATTCTCACAGGCAGAGCACTGGCTCCGATGGGACAGATCGCTTCAATTCTTACACGCTACCATCACTCCATGGCAGCCTACTCGTCTATCAATGCAATCATGAAACTGCCAGTGGAACGTCCGGAGGGTCACAAATTCCTGCACAGGCCAGCTTTGCAGGGAAATATGGAATTCAAAAATGTTAGCTTTGCCTATCCTGACCAACAAATCCCTGCACTAAAAAACATCAGTTTTACCATCAAGAAGGGAGAGCGGGTTGGCATAGTAGGTCGCATGGGCTCTGGTAAAACGACCCTGCAAAAAATGATGCTCAATTTCTATCAACCTGCCGAGGGTGCAATCCTCATGGATGGGACTGATATGAACCAGATTGATCCATCAGAACTGCGGCACAACATCGGCTACGTGCTGCAGGATGTCATGCTATTCAACGGCAGTATTCGCGACAATATCGTCATTGGTAATCCACAGGCAGACGATCAGGCGGTGCTGCAGGCGGCTGCACTGTCAGGACTGGATGAATTTGTTAATCAGCATCCACACGGATTTGATCTGCAAGTGGGCGAACGCGGCATGAATCTGTCAGGCGGCCAAAGACAGGCAATTGCCATTTCAAGGGCACTACTCAATCAACCGTCGATACTGCTGCTGGACGAACCGACAAATTCTATGGACAACACCACTGAGAATAATTTTCTCACCAGGTTGGAGCCCATCATTGAGGGCAGGACCATACTGCTGGTAACCCACAAGACATCCATGTTGCGGCTGGTCGATCGGCTACTTGTGCTCAATGAGGGTAAATTGATATCGGACGGTCCTCGAGATGATGTCATCCGCGCACTGGGTGGAGGTTAGGCAATGGATCCGATACACAGAGAAGATGCTTCGTTCATGCCGGAAACTTCCGCCGCTGAAATCGAATCTCTGCCACTGTCACTGCATCTGATACTCTGGATCACCATGGTGTTTCTTGTCAGTGCCCTGATCTGGAGTAATTTTGCCGAGTTGGATGAAGTGACCCACGCCGACGGACGCGTAATCCCATCCAGTCAGGTGCAAGTAATCCAGAATCTGGAGGGCGGCATTCTTGCAGAAGTGCTATGTAAGGAAGGAGAGCAGATAAAGAAGGGGCAGGTACTGTTGCGAATGGACGATACGATGTTTTCATCGTCCTTTGACGAGAGTCGTCTGGCGTCCCTGGCCCTCTCCGCACTAATCAGCCGTCTCGAGGCTGAAGTGAACCAGCTTCCCTTCTCTATCCCCAGTGAATTCCCGCAGGAACACATCGACATTATTCAAAATGAGCAAGCGCTTTATCAGGCCAGGCAACGAGAGCTCCAATCCTCCATCGACATTCTCGTGCAGCAACGCGCGCAACAAACACAGGCACTGGCCGAGCTAAAAGCGGAAGAATACAAGTTGAAGCTGAATGCGGCTCTGGCCAATAAAGAACTGGAAATTACGGAACCACTGGTAAAAACCGGTGCCGTTTCACAGGTAGAATTGCTTCGTTTAGAGATGGCTGTAAACGAAGCAGCCGGTAAACTTGAGGTCACAAGGCATAGTATTCCAAAAACAGAAGCTGCTATAGCGGAAGCTGAGCAAAAAATCAGTGAGCGAACACAGCAATTTATCAGTGACGCCCGGGCACAACTCAACGACGCAAAGACAGAATACGGACGGTTATCAATCTCAAATGTTGCGCTGGAAGATCGCGTGCAGAGAACCGAAGTCAGATCACCGGTGGATGGTACTGTGAAGCAGATTTTAATCAGCACTATCGGTGGCATCATCCAGCCCGGTATGGATCTGATGGAAATTGTACCAACTAACGATACTTTGCTGGTGGAAGCCAAAATTCGGCCCGCAGATGTGGCCTTTATCCATCCAGGACAGAAGGCGATGGTCAAGCTGACGGCATACGATTTCTCCATTTATGGTGGACTTGACTCGGTACTCGAACTGATTTCCGCAGACACCATTACCGATGAAAGAGGAGATCACTTTTTTCAGATTCAGGTACGGACCAGGGAAACCCATCTTGGTACCGAAGAACATCCGCTCCCCATCATTCCGGGCATGATCGCCTCTGTCGATATTATGACCGGCAAGAAAACTGTGATGGACTATATCCTGAGGCCACTTAAAAAGGCGCAGGCATCGGCTATGCG
>CAZNFE010000351.1:0-3682 GCA_964571945.1 uncultured Pseudomonadales bacterium | reverse complement strand
ACCTCATCGGTTATGATGGGTCTCTTCATTGACTTTTAGTTCGCCTGTTTCTTAACAGCCTGGCAGATCCTATCGGAAGCACCTTATGTCACCTATCAGAACACCCTTTTGTCTAAGAAAAGCCAGCCTGTCTTTGCTGATGGCGTTGGGTTTGTGCATCCTGCCTGGTTTGGTTTGGGCATCGAGCAATGATGTTATGCACCTTGATTTAACCCGGCACGGGGTTGGCTATGCAGCGCTGCTGATTTTTGGTATTGCCTATGTGGTAGTGATGGCGGAAGAGTTTACCCGCCTGCGTAAATCAAAGCCGGTAGTCCTGGCTGCCGGAATTATCTGGGCCATGATTGCGGCGGTATATGTGAACAATGACATGCCGGATCAGGCCGCAGCCGCCGTGCGCCACAATCTGCTGGAATACACCGAACTGATGTTGTTTCTGCTGGTTGCGATGACCTACGTGAACACGCTGGAGGAGCGCCTGGTGTTCGATGCGTTGCGTTCCTGGCTGGTACGTAAAGGGTTTGGCTTTCGGCAGTTATACTGGATGACAGGCATCCTGACCTTCTTCCTTTCACCAATTGCCGATAACCTGACGACGGCTCTGTTGATGTGCGCGGTGGTACTTGCGGTAGGCGGCGATAACAAACGATTTGTCAGTATCGCCTGCGTTAATATTGTGGTGGCAGCCAATGCAGGTGGCGCGTTCAGCCCCTTCGGCGACATAACTACGCTGATGGTCTGGCAGGAAGACAAAGTCGATTTCTGGAGATTTTTCCTGCTGTTCGTACCTTCCGTGGTCAACTTTATTGTACCTGCGGCGGTAATGCATTTCGCCATTCCCGATGAGCAACCGGATACAAGTGATACACTGATTTTGATGCGACGTGGCTCAATTACCATTATGGCGCTGTTTTTGCTCACGATTGCTTCCGCCGTATCCTTTCACAATGTCCTGCACCTGCCTCCGGTTATTGGCATGTTGACTGGCCTCGCTTATCTGCAATTTTTTGGTTATTTTCTGAAACGAACTCATCACCGAGAGATGGCACACAGCGGGAGTGATTCCGCAGAGCTAATTCCATTCAATGTGTTCAGTCGGGTGGCAAGTGCCGAATGGGATACGTTGCTTTTTTTCTACGGCGTGGTGTTGTGTGTTGGTGGTCTGGGTTTCATGGGTTATCTGGCTTTCACCTCAGACTTGATGTATACCCAATGGGGTGCCACAAATGCTAACGTAGCGGTTGGTTTACTGTCCGCTATTGTGGATAACATACCAGTCATGTTTGCCGTGCTCACAATGAATCCGGATATGTCTCAAGGGCAGTGGTTGCTGGTGACTTTGACCGCCGGCGTTGGTGGCAGCATGTTGTCTATTGGTTCTGCCGCTGGTGTCGCACTGATGGGACAGACGCAGGGTCAATATACTTTTTTCAGCCATCTCAAATGGATGCCTGTCATTGCACTAGGCTATGCGGCGAGTATTGCTACCCATCTGTGGATAAATGCCAGCCAGTTTTAGCCGTTGAACCAGCGGAGAAGATTCCACGGGAGCGATATCGGACCCCCTTGATGCATGAGCAGATCACGCACTGATTCCTCGGACTGCGGTCTCTCTCAAAGAGGACGGAAATGAAGCGTCAGCGACATTTCTGGTGATGCGGCATGCCGACTGGAACCAATTAGGGTAGAATGCTCTGCTCGCCTGTTTGCGTCGGAGAATTCTGAATAGAAGCAAGGAACCGGGTAACGCATAGGCCGGAATGGAGATGATTTCAAAAATGAAAGGCAAATTGAATATTGCTGTGTTAACGGTATCTGATACCCGAACTTTCGATGACGATACGTCAGGCCAGTATCTGGTGGATTCTTTGACAGATAGCGGTCACCAGTTGGCAGCCAGAGATCTGGTTAAGGATGATGTATATGATATCCGAGCCGTGATCTCTCAGTGGATTGCCGATCAGGAAGTTCAGATTGTGTTAGTTACCGGTGGTACCGGATTTAGTCGAAGAGATACCACGACCGAAGCAGTAACACCGCTTCTGGAAAAGGAGGTGGTAGGTTTTGGTGAACTTTTCAGGTCAATTTCTTACCAGGAGATTGGAACCTCGACAGTTCAATCCAGAGCGATCGCCGGTATGGTTAACGACACGTTGATTTTTTGTTTGCCGGGTTCTACCGGTGCCTGCAGAACAGCCTGGGAGAAGATCCTTTGCGAACAGCTTGATATTGACAATTCACCCTGCAATTTTGCCGAGTTGTTTGTGAATTAGAGTCTTTTGCCTGACCAGGAAAAAATGAATGCAAGATCTTACGCCGGTAAATGAAGTAATGGCATCGCTTCTTGACGCTGCAGTCTGTACCGATAGAACGGAACATATTAGCCTTCATCATGCCCTGGGCAGAATAATCGCAGAAGATCATGCGTCAACGATTGATGTGCCCCCGGCTGATAATAGTGCGATGGATGGATATGCACTGCGAGTAGGACCTGACAGTGACATTAAGTCTGGTATACCGTTATCGGTTTCCCAGAGAATTCCTGCCGGATACGTTGGTGAAGAACTGGAGTCGGGCACACTGGCAAGAATATTTACAGGTGCAGAAATTCCGGCGGGAGCCAATGCTGTAATTATGCAGGAAGAGGTAGATGTGCAGGGAGAGAAGGTAGTTCTGCAACGCTTGCCGCGAGTTGGGGAATTTGTGCGAAAGTGCGGTCAGGATATAAGCCAGGGGCAAACGGTATTAAGGCAAGGAACGAAGCTTGGGGCTCCGGAGATAGGTTTGTTAGCATCGATTGGTTTGGCTCAAGTGTCAGTTTACAGAAAGCTAAGGATTGCCTTGCTCTCTACCGGAGACGAACTGGTGCAACCCGGTGCGCCCCTGGAACCTGGTCAAATATATAATTCGAACATGTACCTGCTGAGAGGGTTGATTCAGAACTTAAGCATGGAAATAGTGGAGTTGGATGTCGTTGCTGATGATCCTGATAAAACTGAAGAGGCTCTAAGGTACGCTGCAGAGCACAGCGATTGTATTGTTAGCACGGGTGGTGTCTCGGTGGGAGAGGAAGACTATGAAAAGACAACCGTGCAGGAATTGGGTAAGTTGGATATCTGGCGTATCCGGATGAAACCGGGTAAACCACTGGCATTCGGAACGGTGTTGGGTACGCCGTTCTTTGGCTTGCCAGGCAATCCGGTTTCGACATTTGTCACTTTTTGTATCCTCGCTCGTCCCTATCTCCTTAAATCCCAGGGTTGCAAATCGGTACTACCCGATTCCTATCAGTTTCCATCAGGTTTCGATTATCAGGGAGGATCCCGATTGGAATATCTTCGAGTGAGATTGAGAGACAATAGCAAAGGTGGTACCGAACTCGAGAAATTTCCAATGCAAGATTCCGGCATCCTGACTTCAACAAGCTGGGCAACAGGCCTGGCGATCATCGAGCCGGAATCCTCAATACAGAAGGGGCAACTGTTACGTGTATTACTGAAAAAGGACATTGCGGAAAGCTAGTTCATCTACGTAAAAGCAGGGATTTGCAATGGGTTTATTACTATTCAGCATAGTTGTATCTATCGTTGCAAGCGGAATTGTATGGCTGATTGCCGGTGATCTTTTGCCATATGGCGCAGCGACCAAGTGGGATAGTCGGAAGAACCTGACTTGTTACACA
>CAZNFE010000350.1:0-3682 GCA_964571945.1 uncultured Pseudomonadales bacterium | reverse complement strand
AGCAAGATTGCTTCATGCCGCGGGTACATGAAGAACAGACATCCTTTTGAAAAAGTAGTCAAATCCGTTGTGGTTCCGCCGGGAAACTTATCGATGGTTGGCCAACCCGGACGTCGTTTGAGCATGTCCCGGATCCACTTTTTTGAGCACAGCAGAGCGATGACCATCCGCAATACGAATACCGGGCACTCGAAACCACATGTCCCCCATGATTACCCTGCTGATTTCTTCCGCACTTAATTCCGGTCTGGCCTGGTGATAATCCCGCTGAGATAGTAGTAACACGCTTCGCCTCATTCGTGCACGGATCACCCCTCGATTTAACAGGCATTCATTTTGCCAGAAGACCTTTGCAACTATACCTTGATTCAGGAGACTGCCTCTTGCTGGCTCTGATCGGTCAGGTGGTCTTCCAGCAGATAACGCGGTCCCGTACCCAGGCGACGCGCTCGATCTTCCGGGTTGTACAACGCACACTTGTTGAGTGACAGACATCCACAGCCGATGCAACCATCCAGCCTGTCTCGCATGCGAGTCATGATATCAATGCGTTGCTGCAGGTCCTGTCGAAAATCTTTACTAATGTTGGCCCAGTCTTTTTGCGTAGGTGTGCGCTGTTCCGGCAGGTCCGAAAGGCGCTTACGGATCTGTTCAATGGTAAATCCCAGCTGCTGCGCGATGAGGACAAAGGACATGCGACGGATATCCGAGGGTAAAAATCGTCGTTGGCCGCCTTCATTGCGCACCGGTGCAACGAGACCCTGCGTTTCATAGAAACGAATGGCTGATATCGACAGCCCGGTCCGTTCTGCAACCTGACCAATGGAAATTCTCTTGACGGGCTTACCCATGAGTTTTCACCCTGATTCAATATTTTTCTTGACCTAAAGTAAGGTTTAGGTAATAGACTACGCCAAATGAAGAACAATGTGTAGTCATTACCTGACCGGGAGAACCCTTATGCCTGCAGCAACACTTGAACACGTCAACGTCACCGTAAGCAATCCGAAGCAGACTGCCGACCTTTTGTGCAAACTTTTTGACTGGCATATCCGTTGGCAAGGCCCATCGAAACTGGGTGGGAGTACAGTACATGTCGGAACCGACGACGCTTATGTCGCCGTCTACACCCATGAAAATAGTGCGGTTTCCAACGGCAACAGCGATGAAATCTACGGCGGTCTCAACCATATCGGTGTGCTAGTTACCGACCTGGAAGCCACCGAGCAGCGTGTACTGAAAGCGGGATTCAAGACACACAACCACGCTGACTACGAGCCGGGTCGACGATTCTATTTTAACGACCATGACGGCATCGAGTTTGAAGTGGTAGCATACGGCTAACTGGTTCTTGTCCGGATGCGGCACCCTGCAAAGCCGGAGAGGGGATTTGAAACCATGCGAGTTTTTAAGCGTGTTGCCGCAGCAATCATCGGTCTGAGCGCGGTTTGCGCGCTCTATATCACCGGTATCTGGTACGGATGGTACGGCAACAGCATTGATCCGGGCACGGTAACCAATCAATCCGTTCCCGACGCTGTGCTTGCATCGGGGGAGAAGAAAATGATGGCCAGTGCGCTGGCCATTGATGTGCCACACCCCAAACAGATTCTGTTCGGTGACCTGCACGTGCATACCAGCTATTCAAGTGATGCCTTCCTCTGGGCGCTGCCCTTGATGACCGGTCAGGGTGTCAATCCACCGGCCGATGCGTGTGACTTTGCCCGTTTTTGTTCGAGTCTGGACTTCTGGTCGATCAATGACCATGCGGGTAGCCTGACACCCAGGCGATGGCAGGAAACCAAAGAAACCGTCAGGCAGTGCAATGCCGTTTCCGGTGATCCAGACAATCCTGATCTGGTCACCTTCCTTGGCTGGGAGTGGACCCAGGTAGCCAATGCACCCAACCGTCACTATGGACACAAGAATGTTATTTTCCTGGATCAGGAAGATGATAAAGTACCGGTTCGGCCAATCGCTGCGGGCGGACCCAATTTCTATTCATTCCGCAGCGCCGCTTTCAGCGGTTCCATGCTGGGTTTGATTCCGCCCCTGATAGACTTTCCCAATCGGCAGATTTATTACGACTTTGATCGCTTCGGCAGGGAAACAGTGGCGGCACCCTTATGTGAACAGGGAGTTGATGTACATGATCTGCCAGACAACTGCGTTGAGTGGGCAGATACTCCGGGTGAACTGTTCACCAAGTTGAATCAATGGAATTTCAAATCCCTGGTTATCCCTCACGGCACCAGTTGGGGCGCAACGGCACCGCGCAACGCCTCGTGGGTTGCTCAACTGGTAGCCGGTGAGCAGGATCCGCTAAGACAGAAACTGATTGAAGTGTATTCCGGGCACGGCAACTCTGAGGAATACCGTAGCTGGCGAGGCATTGCAATTGATGCAAAAGGCGCTGCCTATTGCCCTGCTCCTACCGATAATTACACCCCAAACTGCTGGCAAGCCGGTGAAATTATCAGAAAACGTTGCCTGGCAGAAAATGTAGCTGCTTCCGAATGTGAGGCACGTGCAGTACTCGCTCGTCAACATCATGTGGATGCGAACAAAGCAGGCACCCGGGTGATACCGGCTCAGCAGCAGGTTGACTGGCTGGACGCCGGTCAATGCAGGGACTGTTTCTTACCGGCCTACAATTACCGTCCCGGCTTTTCCGTACAGGCGGCGCTGGCGACACGGGATTTCACCGATCCGGAACACCCCGTCGGGTTCCGCCCCGGTTTGATGGCTTCCAGTGATAATCATTCGGCCAGACCGGGTACCGGCTATAAGGAATTTGGCCGGGTCGGCATGACGGAACAGCGCGGAATCCGGGATAAATGGGTTCGTGATCTGTTGCAACCAAAAAAAATACCTGCGCTGTCCATTCCGCCGGAACAGCTCGGTCCGGGTCTTGCTGAAGAACGCCAGGACTCCTTCTGGCAAACCGGTGGTCTGATCGCAGTACATGCAGAGAGTCGCAGCCGCAATTCGATCTGGGAAGGCTTATCCCGACGAGAAGTGTACGGTACCAGCGGTCCGCGGATCTTACTCTGGTTCGATCTGCTCAATGAACATGTACAGGTACCAATGGGTGGTGAAGTACAGATGACATCTGTACCACATTTTAAAGTGCGCGCCCTGGGTGCATTCAAACAGGCACCGGGTTGCCCGGATTATTCTGTTAGTGCACTGTCACCCGAACGAATTGAATCTCTCTGCATGGGCGAATGTTACAATCCTACCGACGAGCGACACGCTATCGTACGAATCGAAGTCGTGCGGATTCGACCCCAGATTGTTGCCGGAGAAGAGATCGCACCGCTGATCGAGGATCCCTGGAAAGTCCTTGACTGTCCCGGGGAAGCCGCAGGATGTGTTGCTGAGTTTTCGGACGCTGAATTTCCGGATTCCAGACGCGATGCTGTGTATTATGTGCGTGCGATTCAGGCGCCCACACCAGCCGTCAACGGTGACGGCCTGCGCTGCGAGACCGACAGTAGTGGTAGGTGCATAACAATACACCCCTGCTACAGTGGCTATCGCACAGCCACTGATGACAACTGCCTGGCGGATACAGAGCAAAGAGCCTGGTCATCGCCAGTATTCGTGGATTATGCTGCGCCCGTGATCGAGAAAATCCAGCTATCCAGCACACAATAAACAAGGCATGATCGAGTGATAT
>CAZNFE010000349.1:0-3692 GCA_964571945.1 uncultured Pseudomonadales bacterium | reverse complement strand
CCCTACCCGGTAGTTGCGTCTGCCGCGGTGCCCGATTCGGTCCAATCATATCGGCAACCCGCGCCATTTCTGAATCAGGCAGCCCGATATAACAGTCTGCATCGAGTGGCGTCGCGACCCGGTCCCGAAAATAAGTACCCAGGCTCTGACCGGTAATGCGCCGCACCAGCTCCCCGGGCAGATAACCCCAGGTAACGGCGTGATAGCCGGCGGCCGTACCCGGCTCCCAAAGCGGCTTTTGTGCTGCCAGCAGGTTGACCATCTTGTCCCAGTCATACAGGTCGGCAACGGTCAGTTTCTCACTCACTCCGCAGAGTCCGGCCTGATGCGACAACAGTTGTGCAACGGTGATGTTCTGTTTGCCTTCCGCACCGAACTCCGGCCAGTATTCGACTACCGGGGCATCATAATCCAGCAATCCTTCTCCGGCCAGAATCGCGACGGCAATGGATGCCAGTCCTTTCGTGGTGGAATAGATATTGACCAGGGTATCGGGCTGCCACTCTTTTTCACACGCCTGATCCTGGTATCCACCCCAGAGATCGACAACTTTACGACCCCGATGGATCACCGCGAAGCTGGCACCGACCTCGATCCCATGCCAGCTCGCTTCGAATACCTCTTTAACCGGTTCAAATCCTGCTGCTACTTCACCCTGCACTGTTACCTGCATATTTTCGCCTCTCAGACACGTTAGTTTAGTTGTATCCTAGTCAGTTTCCTCGTCAGTCTCAATCAGGTGGATATGATCGGTACCTGAAGGAGCAGAGGCAGGGAAATGTTTTTCTGCGACTAGCGCCAGGGATGGACGCGGGATGGGCCACGGACGGCCCACGGAGCAGAAAAACATTTCCCTGCCTCTGCTCCTGCCCCTACTACTGCCCCTATCCTGACTCAGTAGTGGGTGTGTATCTGATTCCACTAGAGCAGAAACTATTCCTCTGCTTACCCACCAAACGTATCACGCAATTCGTACTTGAGCACTTTCCCTGCGGCGTTTCTGGGAATTTCGTCAATGATATGCAGATGCAGCGGCAGTTTGAAACGGGCCAGGTGATCCGTAGCAAAGTCTCTTAATTCTTCAAGAGTCAGGTTTTTACCCGGGTGCAACACGGCAATTGCAGTGACCGCTTCACCCCACTTCTCATCCGGGACTCCAATCACCGCCACCTCAGCGATAGATTCATGGCTGACCAATACGCTCTCCACTTCAGCCGGATAAACATTCTCGCCACCGGATATCACCATATCTTTGAGGCGATCGCAGATGTAGAAGAATCCCTCTTCATCCTCATAGGCAATGTCCCCGGAATGCAGCCAGCCTTCCTCGTCAATGGTTTCTTTAGTCGCTGCCGGCTTATTCCAGTAACCAGGCATCACATTGGGACCTCTTACAACTACCTCCCCCGTCTCACCGACTGCCACAGGATGGTTATTTTCATCAACAATTCGGACTTCAGTGAACATGGCAGGTTTACCGGTGGATCCAATTTTCACAGCGCTGAACTCACTGGATAACAGCAGTGCCAGGGGTGACAATTCGGTCATACCATAACCCTGGCAGAAATTAATCTGGCGTTCACTGTACTCCCTGATTAACGGTTCAGGGACTGGGGCCGCACCACAGATCAATCCCCGGATGGTTGACAAATCGGTAGTCTGCCAGTTTTCATGCTGCGACATAAACTGGAACATAGCCGGGGCACCGAACATGGTCGTAACCTGATACTGCGGGATCAACTCCAGGGCCAGGCCAGGATCGAAAGATCGCAGAATCAACGCGTGACCGCCGACCGTTATGGTGCCAAGGGTGGTCACGTTGAGTCCGCCGATGTGAAACAGCGGTGCACCTACCAGCGTGACATCATCTTCCATAAAGTTGAACGACACCATGGCATTGATGAAATTCCAATAAAGGTTGCCATGGGTCAGCATGGCGCCTTTGGGCAGCCCGGTCGTCCCGGAGGTGTACATGATTAACAATACATCATCGGCTGCTGCCTGATGCACGCTGGCGAGTGGATCATGGCTGCTGATCAGATCTTCCAGCAGGTCATCATCACCGAGTTTTTGTTCTACATTGATATACCGGGTACAACACAACCCGTCTCTGATCTCCGCAACCACTGGGTACAGATCAGAATCTACCAGCAGTGTACTGATACCGGCATCATTGATGATGTATTCCAGCTCAGAACCGGTCAGTCTGAAATTCATGGGGACAAATATTGCGCCGATAGCACCGGCGCCATACAGGCATTCCAGAAAGGCACTGTGATTCAGGCCCAGGTAGCCGACCCGATCACCTGCCTGGATACCCCCTTCCCGCAACAGGGCACCAATCCGTTTGACCCGGTCTGCAGTTTCCGCAAAGGTTCTGGTGGTGCCTTCAAAACTGATGGCATTTCGATGTGGAGTAAGTTCTGCTCTGCGCAGTAAGAGCGCAGATAACCCGATATTGGGATTACTGTTTGATTTCATAGCCTGATCCGGTTTTTTGATACTGATGCCAGAGCACAATACGACAGTAGGATGCCAATGTCATCTGCCAGGTTTTGGCTTGGCGAAGCCAAACCAAACCGGCGGCTATCGGGATGCGTGACGCTTACCCATCGTCATCATCTGCATCATCCAGTTCCACCCAGACTCGATTGCTGTGAGGACGAGGCATTTCCGAGTCCTGACCCTTGATGGACTTCCAGATCAGTTCATTGAGCAATTCTTCCGGTGCCGCATCGATCTCATCGAAATTCATCCGTTCGGAAAGTTTACTGCCGAAACCAACGCTCGGATTCAACTCATCGAGCGGCCAGCTATTCGCCCGGAAATTGTACGGAGTCAGATCAGCTGAATCCTGGAAGGCATTGTACATTGGCACAGCCGCGGCATCGTATTGGCTCATGGGCGGCAAGCCGAGAATCAGTTCAATACTTCTCAGCATGGAAACCGTGTCATACATGGTATGATCGACGAATTCCCGCCTGGCATACGGGCTTGCAATGAACGCTGGTGTCCGGTGTGCGTCTATGTGATCCGGTCCGTTCTGGCTGTCATCCTGAATGACGAAGACAACTGATTCCGGCCAGATGGCTGAATGTGAAATCGCCTCGATAATTCGTCCCAGGGCAAGGTCGTTGTCCGCAACCATAGCCCTTGGTGTGCGTGCACCAGGACGCAGTCCCATGGTGTGATCGTTAGGCAGATGCAGGATATTCAGTTGTGGCACCCGGTTGTTCTCGATCATGCCATTTAGCTCATCAATAAACACGTCTGCTCGCGTATTGTCGGTGATGCTCAAATCCAGTGCCGGATATCCCCTGGATATGTGCCCGGCCAGGGCCGGTACGGCAGGTTCTAGGCCATTCGCGGTCTGCCTCACATAGAGGCCATAACTCCGGTAATCAATTCCTGCCAGTTTCGCCACATCCCAGAGATATCCAGCATATGGATAGGAGATATCAACCAGATACAGAGGCATCGGGAAATTTCGATCCGAATAATTGGTAGGCCATAGTTTCTCAACAAAGTCTGTTGCGATCGCCCCAAGCGACCAGGTGTGGCCGTCTGCACTGACTTCCGCATCGACATAGAAATTGTCAAACAGCACAAACTCATCTGCCAGGGCATGATGGTTGGGTGTCACCTCTCGATTGAACAGCGTCAGACTGCTGTCCCCTTCCCCCCGGGGCATA
>CAZNFE010000348.1:0-3697 GCA_964571945.1 uncultured Pseudomonadales bacterium | reverse complement strand
CAGCTATAGAGACTGAGACATCGGTGCCGCCGTCTCTATCATGTCCGAAACGCGGCATCAGTAGCCCTGATGAGCGCTTGTCCCCAATTGGAAATCTCATGTAAGGGACGTAGAAAACCGGATAGTCCTTGACCCGGATGATGACGTCCCGGGCAGTGCCATACCCGGGTTCCAGCCGAAGATTCAATTCATTGCCGCTGAGCAACCAGAAATTGTCCCCTGGATCACATCGAGTGAAATACCCCTGGTCAATCAAAATGTGATTATCCGCGGTGCGCACTATATTCTCTGCACTACCCCGGGCGCCAACTGAATGAATTACAAATGACGCATCTTCCAGTCCACCCCGGTTACGGGTTAAATCAACCTCTCCCCTGACCCCCTTAATCAGCAGATCTGGTTGCCTGACTTCAACATTTCCCTCCAGTATCACCAGATCCCGGGTCTGATTTACCCTTGCAAGATCAGCCTTTAGTTGACGATACCCCTGCCGGATTACGACATCTCCGGTTAAAACTGTTTCCCCGCGAGCCTCGTAATCAGCTTGTTCCGCAGTTGCCTTTGCCGGTCGATTGCCAATATCATCGATACTACCTGGGGAAAGTTTGAAGGATTTTAGCCAATCCGGCTGCTGATACGTGCCTCTGCAATACCATGGCAATATCGAACGCTGAGCCGGGTTCAGCGACTCCTGTGATACCCAATCGGTTTCCGCTGCTGTTTCTGTTCTCTCGCTGCCCGGGAGGCTGGTAGCTGAACCCGTGGCTGCATGGACAACAGATGGCAACGCCAGTGCAGACAGGACGATGACGGCTACTTCAGAAAACACCGACAGTCGACTTCCCGAACGCAGGACTGGTTTTCTTGAATTTTGCACAAATATCCTATCTGTTGCGGAGTAGACATAGCCGTGACTCATGGAGATAGTGGATAATAAAGCATTCAATCATTCTGGTCAGTTAGTTTATGGTCGCTCGCACAACCCGACTGGGTAATTGGGTTCATTCTGTCCTTAAGGAACCAGATTCCACCAAAGTACCTCTCATTCCGGTATCAGGTGATGCCAGTTTTCGTCGCTATTATCGTGTTCAGACGGATGACTCGTCTTATATTGCGGTGGATGCGCCGCCGGATAGGGAAAAGAACCGGCAATTTGTTGAATTAGCCAGGCTGCTGCGCCATAACCAACTGCATGTACCACTAGTCCATCAGGCCGATTTCGAACATGGCTTTCTGCTGCTCTCGGATCTGGGTGATAATCTTTACTACTCAACCCTGCTCTTACTGGATAGCCAGGACGACCGGGTCGATCAACTTTATCAGTCAGCCATCAAATGTCTGATCAACATGCAGAAGATCGATTACTCTGCGTGCGATGTGCCAGAGTTTGATGCAGACTTTATCAGCCGCGAATTGGCTCTGTTCCCGGACTGGTTTATAGCAGGTCAACTCGGTGTGGAAGAATACACTGATTATGGCGCGGTCGCTGATCTGTTGATTGTCAATGCACTTGAACAGCCACAGATATTTATGCACCGGGATTTTCATTCAAAAAACCTGATGATTACTGGCAATGAAGATCCGGGAGTTCTGGATTTCCAGGACGCGGTGATCGGGCCGATTACCTACGATCTGGCATCGCTACTGAAAGACTGCTACCTGCGCTGGTCTGACGCACAGATCACCCGCTGGATTCAAACCTATATTGATCTGGCAACGGACGCTGGTATTTTATCGATGGTAGACTCCGACCAATTCGAGCGATGGTTCGATCTCATGGCACTACAGCGACATCTTAAATGTGCCGGTATCTTTGCGCGCCTCTATAAGAGAGACGGCAAGAAAAACTATCTGCAAGACATCCCGCGAGTGATCGCATACATTATGGAAACTACCAGTAAATATCAGGAATTAGGTTCATTCAATCATTGGCTCACTCGATCTGTAGTACCGGCGATGGATAAAATGGGCGACTTTTTCGGTAACGACATCATGGCTAAAAACAGGTGAAAGCATTCATCCTGGCAGCGGGCAAAGGGATACGAATGCACCCGCTTACACTGACGACTGCTAAAGCTCTGTTAGAGGTAGGAAACCGACCCTTGATCGAGCACATAGTCCGATCGCTGGTGGCAGCGGGCATCCGTGATCTGGTGATTAATCTGCATCATTATGGCGACAAAATTCAAGCTCATCTTGGCGGAGGAGAGCAATTCGGCGCCAAGATTCAGTATTCCCACGAAGAGGAAATGCTGGAAACTGCCGGAGGTATTCTCAATGCCTTGACTCTGATTGGTACCAGACCGTTTATTGTAGTCAATGCAGACATCTTTACTGATTATAATTTTTCGCAACTGGTCGATGTGTTACCCGTTTGCTCCGGACAGGAGGGCATGCTGGGTCATCTGGTGCTGGTTGCTAATCCGGATCACAATCCAAACGGAGATTTTGCTCTCTCCCGCATCAAGGTAAACGGCATTCCACTACTGAGCTCTGATGATGACTACAAGTTGACCTGGAGTGGTATCAGCGTCCTGCATCCTGACCTGTTTGTTCATCTGGCTCCCGGTAAATCAACCCTCCCCGACCTGTTTGCTCCAGCCATAGCAGCAGGTCGCATGACGGGAGAGTATTTCCAGGGAGCCTGGACTGATGTCGGCACGCCCGAGCGTCTGCGTTCACTGAACCAGGGATGATGATTACCAGTGCACCTCGGCTCAGGCGCGGATATGCAACCAATTTAGGATAGAATGTCGCTGCACCTGGCTAAATGACCGGTAAGACACATGGAATATAAAATTGCTCCTTCAATATTGTCCGCAAATTTTGCGCGACTAGGTGATGAAGTCAACGCTGTGCTCAAAGCGGGCGCAGACATGATCCACTTCGATGTAATGGATAATCACTATGTGCCCAATCTGACAATCGGCCCTATGATATGCAAGGCACTTCGTGAACATGGCATCGATGCACCAATCGATGTGCATCTGATGGTTAAACCCGTGGATCGTATCATCGGCGACTTTATTGAAGCCGGGGCAACCTATATTACCTTTCATCCGGAAGCGACCGAACACCTTGATCGATCTCTGGAACTGGTGAGAAGTGGCGGCTGCAAGTCGGGTTTGGTATTCAACCCCACCACCAGTTTGGGCTATCTTGATTATTGTATGGACAAGCTGGACATGATCCTGTTGATGTCGATTAATCCTGGCTTTGGCGGGCAACAGTTCATACCAGCCGTGTTGGATAAACTGGTGCATGCTCGAAAGATAATTGATGCCAGCGATAAAGCTATCCGGCTGGAAATTGATGGTGGCGTAAAGGTCGAAAATATCGCAGCTATCGCTGCCGCCGGTGCAGATACATTCGTTGCAGGCTCTGCAATCTTTGCATCAAAAAACTACGCCGATACAATCGGGGATATGCGTGAGCAGCTCGCGGCATTAGATCGCCCCCTGGAGGCTCAGTAGTCTTTTTATCAGAGTAAAAGCGAAACACCGGCGTGAGCCAGTGAGACTACAGGCTCACTGGTGAAAGAGGGCACCCCGGAGGGGTGTGAGCCATCTGAGAAAAAGACTACTGAGTTTCCAGGGGGCAGGGACTTGTTCAGGATTGTTAGCTCAGAATGGTTTTCGCTTTCAATCAGCCGGACAACTCTGAAAAGAGGCACCCATCCACAAAATAGTCAAAGAAA
>CAZNFE010000347.1:0-3701 GCA_964571945.1 uncultured Pseudomonadales bacterium | reverse complement strand
TTTGCAAATCACGAACTCCACTACAAAAGTAGCCAGGGAAATTGACCTGCACACAATCCCAGTGGGAGAGTCTGTCTACTCAGCCATCAACCTGAACTCGAATACAGTCATCAATGTCGACGACCTGTCTTTCTATGGTGCCTCTGGCTGTACCGGTCCTCCAATCACCAATGTCACACCAGGAGCGACCATATACATATGCGCCACGGTGAGTGATCCATTCGGGGATTATGATATTGAACCGATAGACAATACCCCGGTCATTACGATTACTGATCCGGATGCACTAACGTACCCGCCAACATCGCCGTCACCAGTTATGGGACCCCTGATCAACACCAAGAATGGTGATGCACTGAAAGTCTATGAATGGAGCTTTTTGGTTCCTCTACCGCCAACACATGGTACCTGGAATGTGGGTATTTCTGCTGCAGAAGGACAAGAATCAGCACCCGTCAGCCATTCCGCCGGTTCGACTTTCAGCACCGCACCCAACCCGAATTTGTCGACATCGGCAAAGACCGTGGTCGATAAATTCGGCGGCGATGCCGACCCGGGAGACGTGCTGGTATATACCATTGCTATCAACGAATCTGCCGGAAGTGCTGCACCGCTGGTATCGATCACTGACACGATACCTGCCAATACGACACTGGTCCCTGGCAGCATTCGATTATGCCGTGATGCCTTACCACTGCCGCCGTCCTGTAGCAATGAGCTGTTCGCACCCGGAGATTTCACTGACAGTTCGACCGGCAGCCTTATCAGCATATCAGGATTGACCGTAAACGCAGGTGGATCGGTAAATCTTGAATTCGAAGTGACTATCAACGGTGGTGCACTGCCCGGTGATCTGGTAGACAACTCTGCCACTATTGTCAATCCGAATGGTCCAGGGGCTGGTGTCCAGGCACCAACGATAATCGTCTCGCAGTCTCAATTGAGTGGCGCGGGCACGAAAAACCTGTACCTGGATAATCTGAATTCCGGTGGTACCTGTCCGAACAGCGTGTTTGCCACAGAATGTCTGACCCGTACGGCGCCAACAACAGATACCACGGTGAATATTACCGGATCAGGTGCATCTGTAACCATCGATCTCGAATCAGCGACTCAGGCTGATCTGACCCTTGGATCTGGTCCAATACAGATACCCTTATGGATGAATGGTGCCAACAAGAATGGTCTGCGAGATCTCCAGGCAACGTTATCTTACAGCGGATCCTCCAACGGAAGCATCGGCAGCGATTCGCAATCAATCAACCTGACCAACAACACGGCCAATGTCATTCTGCTGCCTTTCAGTATCAATCTGGCGTCTGACCTGACCCTGTTGGCGGGCACCAGTCTGACACTAACCATTACAAACAACTCTGCAAATGCTAACCGCGAGATTGATTTGCATAGCATCCCCGCAGGTGAATCCATCGTCTCGAGCATCAACCTGAATGCAAATACGGTTGTGAATATTGATACTCTGGAACTCCATGATGTTGCGTTCCCAGGCAGCTCAATCGTATCCACCGTAGTCCCCCCACAGACCAGTGGACCCCAGCCCCACATCTATGTCCGGGCAAGTGTGAGCGACCCGTTCGGCGGCTTTGATATTAACCCGCTCTGTCCGGCGGTTAGTTTGCCTGCCGACGCTAACTGTCCATCTGTAACCCTGACGGGACCTGTAAATGATGTAGTCAACAGCAATGCTGCGCTGGTATCCGATCCGCTGGACCACACCCGAGTCTTCGAATACGACTTCACCGTCCCGTATCTTGACAATGAAGCCGAGGGGCAGTGGAATGTTTCTGTAACTGCAAACGAGGGCACGGAAGGATCGATCAGCCACACCGCAAATACAACTTTTTTTACCAAGAAGTTGCCAAACGTGTCTACTTCCACCAAGAGTGTCGTTGATACGAACGGCGGTGATGTTGAGCCAGGAGATACCCTGCACTACACAATCTCGATTATCGAATCAGAGGGCGGTAGTTGTGCCACCGGCTGCATCAGTGTGCTGGATACCATCGACACCGACACATCAAACCTGGTCATAACCAGCCCAATTGATCCCACCTGGGTAAATGCGTCGACCTCCACTGACTTGAATGTCAGCACCATTAGCATCACGGCTTATCAGACAGTTGTAATCGAGTTTAATGTCACCGTAGGCAGTGTCCCTGCCGGTACGATTATTTCCAATAGCGCAAGTGTGCTCAACGCCGATGGTCCTGGCGGTGTCGCCATGTCACCGGATCATGTGGTGCAACAATCGTTGCTGCCGGCGGCAGGCACGAAACCGGTTTACCTGCACAATCTGGCCACAACACCCATCCTCACGCGAGTCCAGCATGCAACGGCCAGCCAGACAAGCATTCCCGCATCCGGTTTTGTCGATATTGACTTATCACCGGCACTGGTTCGCTCACTGACCCTGGGAACAGGTAATTTTCAGGTATTTCTCTGGCTGCACGCCGATACGGTGGGGAGCAGAGTGATTAATTCGCAATTGCGTTATGTTGGAACCTCATCGGGTGTTATCGATGATCTCACGCAAACCGTAACACTGGGCAATTCAATGGCCACAGGTACCCGGGTTGCCTTCACACTGACCGTACCCAGCAATTTAGTCTTGCTTGCCGGTACCCAGCTTCGTCTTCGAGTCACAAACCAGACGGCCAGCGGTAACGTCATCGTTAGCGCATTCAATTCAGGTGATCCGAATCCTTATTCACAGGTTAATCTCAATGCCAACACCGTAATCGCGGTTGAATCAGTGAATGTCTATGACACGGCCCATGATGGTCTCACAGAAGCAGGTGGTGGCATCCTGCTCAACCAGACAAGTGAAAACACGACCATCTATGTTCGTGCCAAGGTCACCGATCCGTTCGGTTCATTCGATATTAACCCCGGTTGCTCGCCGCCGAGTAACTGTCCGAGTATCGATATCTCCGATCCGAACGGCCCGGTCGTCACGAATGGTGATATGGGGCTGCCTGTCTACGAGGATGCTGGCGCAGGATTCAGAATTTATGAATTCAACAATCCCAGCGGTTATCTGGTGCCATTGGCTGCAACGGGTGGTTTCTGGACCATGACGGTTACTGCTGTGGAAGGTGCTGAACTCGATATTTCAGATACAGGTGTTGGATCAGTTCTCGTGGGTATGCCGGTATTGACTCTCACTAAAGTGGCTGATCAGTCCCTGGTGAATAGCGGTGATGAAGTGATCTATACGGTAACCATCTCTCACATAGGCACATCAGATGCAACCAACATTGAAGTGGAAAACAAGCTGAGTCCTTTCTCCCAACTACGCCTGGATGGTTACGGAAGCACCGGAATCCCCGAAGATGTGATCGATCTGGATCCACCATTCACCATCCTGAATGCATTCTTTGCCGATGATGAACCGCCCACGTATAACTACACGCCCAACTTTTTGTGTGGAACACCGTGCATCGATCCGAACGTGACCTATTGGAAAATTCAGCTCACCCAGGATATGCAACCAGGACAAAGCTTTGGCCTGCGCTATAAGACCCGGGTCGAGTGACCGGGACTATGCCTGGAGTCCCGATTCGGATCATAAACAGATCTTATCCATCCACTTCAGACTCGGTTAGCTGACCCGGACGGTGGAACAAAGCCTACACTCTTTTACTAGTAGGAAACCCCCATCCCCGCACGTACATCATTGTTTA
>CAZNFE010000346.1:0-3712 GCA_964571945.1 uncultured Pseudomonadales bacterium | reverse complement strand
GGCGAAATTCGACAGGGTTCCCTGCAGCGCGAAGCCTATTGCCAGGCCTGCCGCGCCGATGATCGCCACAAACGACGCTGTTTCAACACCCAGTTGTCCGAGGGCTGCAATAATAACAATGATGAGCAGGGCGGCGTACACCATGTTCGATGTAAAACTGCTGACTGTCTCGTCAACTTTAGCTGCCACCATGCGACTTTTTATGAAATTGGTGAGGATACCCACGATCCATTTACCAACCACATAAATAACAATCGCCAATAGTAGCTTGACGCCGTATTCGACAATCAACGTGGGGGCTGTCTCTATAATTTCCTGAAAGTCCATTGTCTACTCCTTCGTCTTCAGATTGCTTGCAGACTCTTGTCTCTGGCGCATTCAAAGCACCACTCTACAGTATGGATCAGCCTAATGGTAGAGACACGTAAGCAGTTCAATCGTCGAACGATTTAGTGCAGAATGCCCGGGTTCCCCACCCCCTGAGTTATGATGTCAGCTTGCCAACAAGGATTGCTTCAGGCCTGCTTCATTTTCTGCCTCGGAATCAGTGTACAAGCGAGTGGCGTGGTCAAGCATTTTGTGAAAACCCAGTTAAGCGACCTTTTTCATTTCAGACATCGTTTGTTCATACTCAGCAGGGCTGACATATCCCAGACACGAATGCAGTCTCCAGCAGTTAGAAAATCGATATGTACTCCAAAACATCTTGCTGAGCTTCATATCGTGTCTGATAGCTGCGCCATTGAATTCGCTCCTTCTTCAGACTGGCAAAGAAACTTTCAGCCACGCTGTTGTCCCAGCAATCTGCCTTCCGGCTCATGCTGCCAACAAATCCCTTTGTCTTAAGTAATTGCCGGTATCGCTTGCTCGCGTACTGTGAGCCTCGATCTGAATGCACGATCAATCCCGGTTTAGGCTGACGTTGCCAGATCGCCATCAATCAGGTTCCCATGTTCCGTATCAATGCCTATACCAAGATCATGCTGCCTATACACCGATTGCCATCTGGACAGTAAGTAGGCCACCTCCAGACTCATCCCGAGAGATCCAGACACCCTCGGTTTTGACAATGCTTTGGTTCTAACGATGGGTCAAATGTCTAGTTCCGCCAGCGCAGTGTTAGCCCGTCTTTCGGAAACCTGTCTCTCCGCTAGCGTTCATCGATTCATGGGCTTCACGGAATCGGTCACCATCTCTTCGCTTTCATAAACTTTGAGTTATATGATGCAGACCTGGAGGAAAATACCATGGCAAAGGGATTACACCAGGCGCGCAACCTGATCTGTGAATACAGGGTCAATCCGATGGGGATTGATGAACGAAAGCCTCGACTTTCGTGGAAGATGAAGGATAGTCGAAAGGGCGCCCGGCAGACAGCGTATCAGATCAACGCAGCAAGTTCTCCGCGAGGGTTCAAACAACCTGATCTCTGGGATTCGGGTTCAATCGAGTCCGGTGAATGCCTTGATATCGACTATGCAGGTAAGACCCTGACATCGCGGCAGCAGGTGTTCTGGCGGGTCAGAATAG
Source organism: uncultured Pseudomonadales bacterium (assembly GCA_964571945.1). Taxonomy (GTDB): domain Bacteria; phylum Pseudomonadota; class Gammaproteobacteria; order Pseudomonadales; family Azotimanducaceae; genus JASJXV01. The sequence continues at coordinate 2,182 of CAZNFE010000346.1, read as the reverse complement.
CCGATGCCCGGGGTGATTGGTCACCCTGGAGCAAAACAGCGCGATTCAGTATGGGCCTGTTGAAGCAACGGGACTGGAAAGCACTGTGGATTGCCGGTCCCGGTTCCGACGACGGGGACGGGTTGCGTCCCAATCCATATTTTCGCAAGACCTTTCGGCTTCGCGGTGACATTGTCTCAGCTACCCTGTACTCGACCGCCCGTGGTTGTTACCAATGTTATTTCAACGGTGAGTGCGTCAGCCGTGACCTGTTTACTCCTGGATGGACCGACTATAACCAACGCCTGACGTATGCTGCGCACGATGTGACGCCGCTGTTGCGGCACGGCGACAATACCTGGGGTGCCATTCTCGCGGATGGGTGGTTTGCGGGAAAACTTGGGTTTGCCGATCAGAAATTCGTATATGGTCGGAAGTTGAGCTTGCTTGGACAGCTTGAGGTCAGGTATGCCGATGGCAGCGCGGAGATCATAATAACGGACCAGAGCTGGCACGCTAATACCGGTCCCATTCGTCAGTCGGATCACTATGATGGTGAAACCTATGATGCAAGATTAGAGCTTACCGGGTGGTCTGAGACTGGTTTCAACGACGCTGACTGGCCATCAGTCGACCTGGAACCGCCACCCGATGCTGTTCTAACTGCCAGACGTACGGAGCCGGTACGTCTACAGGAAACTCTCAGACCCATTGCCTGCACCCGGGTTGCGACCCGAACCCTGATCTTCGATATGGGTCAGAACATGGTTGGTGGCATTCGGCTGAAGGTCAGAGCGCGTCGTGGAACGCAGGTGCAGTTGCGCTATGGGGAGATGCTGCAGGACGAAGGTGAACTTTATACCGCCAATCTGCGGCAGGCGAAAGCGACTGATATTTATATCTGTAAAGGCGGCGGCATCGAGACAATTGAACCGCGATTTACTTTCCACGGGTTTCGCTATGTCGAAGTATCCGGGCTCACCAACGAACCCGACTGCGCTGATCTGGAAGGACTGGTCTGGCATTCGGACATGCCTCAAAGCGGCAGCTTCCGGTGTTCGGATGAGCGCGTCAATCGACTGCAGGAGAACATTCGCTGGGGCCAGAAGGGTAACTTCTTCGAGGCGCCAACCGATTGTCCTCAGCGTGATGAACGGCTGGGTTGGTTGGGCGATGCCCAGGTATTCATCCGCACCGCGTGCTTCAACTTCGATGTCAGCGCTTTTTTCACCAAGTGGTGTATCGACCTGGAAGATTCCCAGGATGCCGAGGGTATGTTTCCACACGTCTCTCCGAATGTTCTGGGTCTGAACGTCGGTGGCGCGGCGGCATGGGCTGATGCGGGAGTCATCTGTCCATGGACAATCTACCTCTGTTACGGAGACAAGCGAATTCTGGCGCGGCATTACGCTGCGATGAAAGCCTGGATTCGCTGGCAGCAGAAGCGCTCTCGAAACCTGATCAACAAAGCCTGGACCTTTGGTGACTGGTTGGCCATCGACATAGCCGAGGACAGTCCCGGGCTTGCACCCACACCCACGGATCTGATCGCTACAGCCTATTTCGCCCATACCACCGCTATTGTGTCCAAAGTTGCTGCTGTCCTGGGAAAAGCGCGCGAAGCCGAATCTTTCTCCAGACTGGCCGGCAGGATTCGTGCCGCATTCTGTCGTGAGTTCCTGACACCGAACGGTCGCCTTGCCGGTGATACTCAGACCGCTTATCTGGTCGCATTGGGTTTCGATCTGCTACCGGAAAAACAACGGGTCAAGGCATTCGAGCGTCTGGTGGAGTTGATCGAGTCACGGGGCAAACAACTGACCACCGGCTTTGTCGGTACGCCCCTGCTGAATCCCGTACTGACACGATTCGGTCGCAATGACCTCGCCTACTCACTGCTGTTGCGCCGAAAGTATCCATCCTGGCTGTATACGGTCGACCAGGGTGCCACGACCATGTGGGAGCGCTGGAATTCGTACACTCGGCGTGATGGCTTCGGAAACGTCGGCATGAACAGCTTTAACCATTATGCCTATGGCGCCATCGGTGAGTGGCTGTATGCAAGTGTTGCGGGTATCGATATCGACCCGGAGCGGCCGGGCTACCGGCATGTGGTGTTCCATCCACAACCGGGTGTCGGCTTGCGTTGGGCGACAGCCACACTGGAATCCCGTTATGGGCGGATCACCAGCAGATGGAAATT
>CAZNFE010000345.1:0-3723 GCA_964571945.1 uncultured Pseudomonadales bacterium | reverse complement strand
GAATCAGCCAGGTTTAAGGGCAACTGAGAGGAACATCAATTGGCAACCGGAGGGCGGGTCATTAACAGCAGGTAATCAAGATTATGGATATTCTGAATCAATTCATAGAAACTATTAACCCGACTTTTCTGAATGTATTTCTGATCGTGCTGGCGATGATGACTGCTAACTTCGTCGCCGGTAGATTTTTCCACCATCTATCGATTCGGGTCGAACACACGAACAACAATTGGGATGATGCGCTTGTTCATTCCGTGAAAAAACCAATTAACTGGATGATCTGGGTGTTGGGTATCTCCTGGGCCGCTGAAGTCGTGTTACAGGAGTCGGATTCTGTTATCAACGAATTTATCGACCCGATTCGTCAGGTTTCCATCATCGCATTGCTGGGTATGTTTACGGTTAGTTTCATTCGTCGCGCGGAACACAATTTTATCCAGGACGATTTGGATGAAACAACCGTAAGTGCCATTAGCAAGCTACTGCGAATATCAGTAATAATTACTGTAGCACTGATGGTTCTTCAGACATTGGGTGTCAGTGTGTCCGGGGTGCTGGCGTTTGGCGGAATCGGTGGTATTGCAATCGGTTTTGCAGCACAGGACCTGCTGGCAAATTTTTTTGGCGGAGTGATGATCTATCTGGACCGACCTTTTGTGGTGGGAGACTGGATAAGATCACCGGACCGAAATATAGAGGGAACCGTTGAGAATATCGGCTGGAGACTTACGGTAATCAGAACATTTGACCAGCGTCCCCTGTACGTGCCAAATGCGGCGTTTTCGAGTATTGCCGTGGAAAATCCCACCCGTATGCATAATCGAAGAATTTTTGAAACCATAGGGATACGTTATGAAGATGCATCAAAAATGCCGCAGATCGTAACTGACGTAAGAAGTATGTTGGAAAGTAATCCGGAGATTGATACCAGCCGCACTTTGATAGTGAATTTTAATGCCTTTGCCCCTTCATCACTGGATTTCTTTATCTATACTTTTTGCAAGACGACTGACTGGGTTGAATACCATGCTGTCAAGCAGCGAGTCCTGTTAAGCGTGCTGGACATAATTGCCGGGTTGGGTGCGGATGTTGCATTTCCTACATCTACGCTGCATCTTATACAAGATAACCCTGCGCCTGAACATTCGGTGACTGATACGGTGACTGATTCGGCGACTGATTAGTTGCGTATGAAACCTGAGAGGAATTGATTGAAATTGGCAAGGAAAGGACTGAACAATCGGATATGCTCGTCATGGCAAGGTGCTTTAACGCGGCCATCGTGCAGCAAGACCCTGTTCAGACTTTCCCTGAATAGATAGCAGAAACATGAATGAAAGTGACTTGAGCAACATTCTGCAACAGAGCAGATTGGTAGTTAGCGCTAACGAGATTGATAAAACGACTACCCGGATGGCGCATGAAATCGATGGTCGATATCAGCGGTCGGTGCCGCTTGTGATATGTATTATGAATGGTGGACTGATGTTGACGGCGAAGCTGATGTCAAAGGTAAAAATCCATGCAAAGCTGGATTACCTGCAGACGAGCCGTTATAGAGGAAATACTGCGGGTGGTAAACTTGAGTGGCGGATAAAACCCCAGCAATCTCTGGCAGGTCGTTCCGTCATATTGGTGGATGATATTTTTGACGAAGGGAAGACGCTGTCAGACATTGTCCGATATTGTGAAACGGATGGTGCCAATGATGTCTATTCCGTGGTCTTGCTGGACAAACAACATGATCGCAAGGTCAATGGTTTTAAACCGGATTTGATCGGTATGGAAGTTGAAGATGAGTACCTGATGGGGTTCGGTATGGACTACCAGGAGTATTTCAGGCACCTGCCTGCCATCTATGCGGTTACCGGAATGTAAATCACTGGCAAGCACCCTGCCGACGCTGGCAGATGGGGAATGATCTGAGGTAGACTGGTTGCACCGCTGGTTTGTGTGACTTTGAGTGCTTAACCTTCGAATCAGAGATGCATTTATAGGCACTAATCATCAGGAAAAGGATTCTTATGACAACTCTTCTGTTTTACGATAAACCGGTTGCTTTGAACAAAGTCACCCATCAAGACACCAAAATCAAGCTGACTGATGGCAATTATGATTTTGCCAAACGGACCAATTCCGTAATCCTGGCTGGTATTGAATTTACTGAAGCAGCCAAGGAGTATCCGATTGTGTTTGCACAGTCAGGTGAATCGATTGTTCCGGTTGCGCTGCTGGGGTTGAGAAACGAAGAGAACCTGTTCGTAGAAGACGACGGTACATGGGATGCCAGGTACATTCCGGCCTTTGTGCGTCGATACCCGTTCGTGTTGACGGCTGTGCCGGATAGTCAGCAACAGGTCGTGTGTATTGACGAGTCGTATCCGGGCTTCGATGCTAAGGATGGCGAAGCACTGTTTTCGGCAGATGGTGAGCCAACGCCAATACTGGCCAAGGCGATGGAATTTCTGGAGGAATATCAGCGACAGTATCGCCGGACAGAAACCTTCCTTACCAGGCTGCAGGAGAACGACCTGCTGATGTCCCTGAATGCTAAGGTTGATCTTGTGGATGGTAAACAATTTGCTTTGACCGGCCTGTTGGCTGTTGATGAGCGCAAGTTGCTGGAACTGGGTGATGAAAAAGCACTGGAGATGTTCCGCTCCGGTGAACTGGCCTGGATATATTGCCAGTTGATGTCACTTGGCTGTATGTCGCGTATGGTTGATCGAATCGCGGCCAGAGAGTTGCCCCAGGCCAGCAAGACAAAGAAAGCAAAGAAATCTGCCAGGGCAACGAAAAAGTAGACTCGAGTGACAGAACTAACAGCGCTAATCGGTGGCACAGGTCTGAATTGTATCAGTGATCTGGATGTTACTGCTGATGTAAAAACACTCGGCAGCATCGATTCTCCCTATGGTAAACCGTCTCATCCGCCCGAATCTGGCCGGATATCGGGACGGCAGGTAGTATTTCTCGCGCGCCACGGAAATTCATCGAAACTGCCACCGCATCAGGTCAATTATCGAGCGAATATCTGGTCATTGCGGCAACTGAATGTCACTCGAATAATTGCGATCAATGCGGTTGGCAGTATCGCGGTGCATTTGAACCTTGCAGATCTGGTGATTACGGATCAAATCATTGACTATTCGTACGGTCGGGAACACACGTTTTTTGACACAGATGCAGGGCACATCGACTTTACCTATCCTTATGATGAAACACTCAGGCAGGAACTCATCACAGCAGCGACCCTGTTAAAACAGGAAGATGCAGCGTTCAGCTTTTCTTCTCACGGTGTGTATGGCTGCACACAAGGTCCCCGACTGGAAACTGCTGCTGAGATCAAGCGGTTGGCTCGAGACGGTTGTGATGTGGTGGGCATGACCGGCATGCCCGAGGCAGCCCTGGCTCGAGAACTGGACATTCCCTATGCGGGAATTTCCATGGTAGTCAACAAGGCAGCAGGTATCGATGGTGAGCCAGTGACCCTGTCAGAAATCAAGGCAGTCCTGGATGTATCTGTCGACAGAGTAAAACTGTTGTTGCATCGTCTCCTGGCTTGAGAAATATCCTTCTATTCGATCCCCCGACAACGCCGGAGGATTGTTATTGTACGATAAATTCCTGTAACTGTTGTCTTAATTAGTCCCTGTGTTTATCCGTAGCGCCGAAAAAGAATGCTTATCTGAGACACGCTGTAAACCCATCCATGGGAGCTCC
>CAZNFE010000344.1:0-3735 GCA_964571945.1 uncultured Pseudomonadales bacterium | reverse complement strand
AAGTCTGAAGCAGACCGCCATCGAAAAATAGATGTCGATTCGTGGGCGCTTACCTTTTAGGGACATTATGTCACAGGAAAAGTCCTGTTCGGTTTCATTGTAACTAACTGTATTATATATAACTATATGGACTTTTACCTCCTCTTTGGTGCAATATTGCAGTTAGTACAAAGTACCCTGAAATGAATGTCAGTATCGAGCGGGAGTAAGATCAAATGTATATCCAACAAGGAACGTTAATGTATTCTCCATCAGATTTAACCCTCTTCATGGAGAGTCCATTTGCTTCATGGATGGAGCATTTGGCCATTGTTGCGCCCGCTCAGATTCCAGAGCGCGATCCTGGTGATGGAATGATGGCCATGCTTCAGGAGAAAGGTGGTGAGCATGAAAAGGCCATCTTGGAGGAGTTCATTGCTCAAGGGCTTAATGTCTCCGACATCAGTTCTTCGCCTGATAAGGAGGCCACTACGGTTACGGCGATGCAATCTGGCGCAGAGGTCATATTTCAAGCTTGCCTTAGTCGTGGATCATTCAAAGGCTTCGCGGATTTTCTGGTTAAAATTCCGGGGAAAAGCAGTCTTGGCGAATACCATTATGAGGTTTGGGATACCAAGTTATCGAAAACCCTCAAACCTTATTTCACTGTGCAGCTCTGCTGCTACGAAGCTCTACTGGAAAGCGTCCAGGGCAGACGATCACAAGACTTTGTGGTTGTACTTGGTGATGGGCAGCGCGAGCGGCTCCGCACAGACGACTATTTCTATTACTACCAGTCCATACGGGACGCTTTTCTGAAGGCTCATGATGATTTTGATGCTTCCCAACGACCTGACCCGGCTGATTCGAAATCATGGGGAAATTGGGCGGGGTATGCCCAGCAACTGTTGAGAGAAATTGACCATCCTTCACAGGTTGCGACGATCACGCGCTCGCAGATTAAAAAGCTCAATGCAGTTGGCATCAAAACAATGACAGAACTCGCCAATGCGGATGTAGAGCGGGTTCCAGGTATCAGCGTGGCCGTATTCCATAAATTGAAAGCTCAGGCCAAGATCCAGAAGGCCAGTGAAGGACGTGAGACACCTTTGTATGAAGTGCTGGTACCGGAGCAGGGGAAAAAACAGGGATTCGCGCTTTTGCCGCCGCATTCGGACCTTGATGTCTTTTTCGATATCGAGGGTTTCCCATTGGTTGATGGCGGACTGGAGTATCTTTGGGGTAACGCCTACTTTGATGAAGCAGATGAGCGGCAATTCAAAGACTTCTGGGCGCACACGCCGGAAGAGGAGAAGCGAGCTTTTAAGGAATTCATAGAGTGGGTGTATGCACGGTGGCAAGCGGACCCCAAAATGCACATCTACCACTATGCGAACTATGAGATTGCCGCGTGCCGCAAGCTTATGAGCCGATACGGAATTTGTGAGTACGAAGTCGATCAGCTTTTGCGTAATGAGGTATTCGTTGACCTCTATAAAATCGTCAAGAGCGGTCTTTTGATCGGCGAACCCAAATACTCCATTAAGAACGTCGAACACCTGTACAGGGGGAAGCGCCAGACCGAAGTGGGTACCGGAGGTGATTCCGTTGTTGTTTATGAGAACTGGCGGCAGAACCATGACGGAATCACCTGGCAGACATCAAAGATCCTCAACGACATCCGAGATTACAACATTGATGACTGCAATAGCACTCAGGAGCTGGTGGCATGGCTTCGGGAGCGGCAGGCAGAGCACGGCATTGCTTACCTTGGTAGGACTGAGATTGTCGAGCCTGACGTGCCGGAGGAAATCACTGAGCGCACAAGCCTTCGGGACAGGCTATTAGAGAAGGCGGAGTCCACCAAGGACCGTGATTCTATCGCTTCCTCAGTGACAGAGAATCTGGCTTGGTCATTGGAGTTTCATCGGCGAGAATCTAAACCTGTTTTTTGGCGACTGTTTGACCGCCTTGGCCTAACTGAAGTTGACCTGCTCGATGACCTGGATTGTCTAGCTGCATGTGAAAGGTCAGAGGCAGAGCCGTTTAAGCCTTCACCGAAAGCTCGAAACCTGGCTTACGAGTATCAATTCAATCCGAACCAGGAATTCAAGCTGGCCAACACAAGCTCTTTCTATGTCCTCGGAGAGGAGAACGATAAGGGAGAGCGCTTGAAGGTGACACTATTACCAGAATTTACTAATCTGGGGGAAGGCATTATCACCGTTCAGGCCAAGGCTGAGCCACCACCCATCATCACTCTTGTGCCTGATGAATATGTCAGACCTGATCCGATCCCGCAGTCCATAGAAGCTGTGGTCAGAGAGTATGAGGCAAGCGCGCTAGGCCGGTGTGCGATCGTGGATTTTCTGAAGCGAGATTTCCCACGAATCAAAGGCCTTCGTCCCGGTCAGCCGATTGCGTCAAGCCATGACCCGAAAGAACAATTGACCCAAATCGTTCAGGCCATTGCCAACCTCGACAATTCCTATCTACCAATACAAGGGCCGCCAGGTGCCGGGAAAACTTACACCGGCAAGCACGTTATCGCCGAACTTCTAAGGCAAGGAAAGAGGGTGGGTATCAGTTCTAACTCTCACAAGGCAATCAACAATTTACTGGTAGGAACGGCCAGGTACTGCGTGGACGAGGGTATTGAGGCTTTCTTCGGTTGTACGAAAGATACTGACGATGAAATTCAGACGTTGGGTATTTCGGTACTTCAGAACAAAGACATCGCGAACCATACGGGACGACAACCCTGCGTCATCGGCACCACGGCCTGGGGGTTCTCAAGAGATGATTTACAAGGGCAGTTCGACTACCTATTCGTTGACGAGGCTGGTCAAGTCTCAATTGCCAACCTGATCGCCATGAGTCGTGCAACCAGTAACATAATCCTTATGGGCGATCAGATGCAGCTAGGGCAGCCGGCGCAAGGAACTCATCCAGGAGAAAGCGGCATGTCCGCGTTGGACTATTTACTTCACCACACCCCAACGATATCTGAAGACCGAGGTGTGTTCCTTGAAACAACCTATCGGATGCACTCAGCGGTCAATCGGTTCATTAGTGAGGCAATATACGAAGGGAAACTGTATTTTCATCCAGACAATGACAAGCAAATAATCGCGCTACCTGATGGCTATGCCGGTGCAATAAATAAGGAAGCCGGTGTTATTTTTATTCCAGTTGAACACGAAGGGAATACGCAAGCCAGCGATGAGGAAGTGGAGGCAATTCAGCATGCCGTTCAGGATATATTGGGTCGTGAATTTTGCGATAAGAACGGAAAAATGCGTCCTATCGGGTGGGATGACATGCTGTTCGTCGCGCCCTACAACTTCCAGGTGAATAAAATCCGTGAAGCGTTAGGAGCAAATGCCAAAGTCGGTAGCGTTGATAAGTTCCAGGGACAAGAAGCGCCGGTAGTCTTCTTCAGTATGTGTGCCAGTGATGCCAATGACTCCCCTCGCGGCATGGATTTCCTTTTTGATACGAACCGTATTAACGTTGCTATTTCCAGGGCCCAGTCGTTGGCTGTTATTGTTGGTAATCCCTCGTTAGCCAATAGCCCGGCAAACAATGTAAGCCAACAGGCAAAAGTCAATGTCTTCTGCCGGCTTCTGCATTTATCGAAAGGCATCTTCAAATTGTTCAATCACTGAGGACAGGCGGATCATCGGACCTTCCCCCATTGGATATCAAAGCCGTTCATCAGTTGATTGATCTGGGAGACCGAGCGATGATCCGTGA
>CAZNFE010000343.1:0-3756 GCA_964571945.1 uncultured Pseudomonadales bacterium | reverse complement strand
GGGAAATCCGTATCGACAGAATTTCTGATCGCCTTGACTACTTCGAGCACAAACCGCATTCGATTGTCGAGACTGCCGCCCCAGCGATCCTGCCTGTGATTAGACGCGGGGCTGAGGAACTGGGTAACCAGGTAACCGTGTGCACCGTGTATCTGTACGCCGTCAAATCCTGCTTCCTGGGTCCGGCGGGCCGCCTGGCCAAAGTCATCAATGATGCTTTCGATGTCCTCATCGGTCATTTCACATTGCGGGATGTCAGTTTTTGCAGCGCCCGGATTTTCCGAAACCACCAGGTGCCGTTCGCCCCTTGCCACGGCAGCACCGGAAGCCACTCCACCGTGTGCAATTTGCATGGCTATCTTGCCACCTGCTTCATGAACTGCGCGGGTCATCGCCTGATAGCCCGTGATCTGTTTGTCCGAGTTGATGCCATTCATGTCAGCGAAGACCTGCCCGCTTGCGGATACATAGGCGTATCCGGTCATGATTAAACCGATTCGATTGAGCGCCAGATTGCGCATCAGTTCCACGCTGGGTTCTGCCACACAGCCATCGGCATCGGCTAACCCGAAATAGGTAGCGGAACGAATGAAACGATTCGGTATTTCCAAACGGCCAAGCTTTATCGGTGCAAAGAGTATTGACATAAGACCAGTATCCAGACAGCCAGATTGATTTGCGGTTTTGTATTAGCAAGATTCAACAGGATCGCTGCACCAGCCACATTGATCAGTGTCAATTTGTGAACATTTAGCCGGCAGATCGGGAAAGGATGTTAGTTCTTTACACTAACCGTAACAGCAGCCACGGCGATCAATACCGGATCGTCACCGACATCCGAGTCAACCAGCATTCCGCCAGGTTGTGCAGAAACCGATATCGTACCCACCGGAAACTCGGCTGTGACAGCCTCCACGTTGAGTTGCTCGGGATGTGGTGAAGCGATCACCACATTGACAAGCACCTGATCCGGATTCTGCAGATCAACGTGTCGCAGAAACAGCATATTGTTATTCTGGATCGCGCTATTCACGGCGCGGCAGGCTGCTTTGGTGTCGTTGGCACCATGCAGATCAACGCCCATTCCTGTTTGCATTATATAAGCTGTCTCGGCCATCTCCGGTTCCTGTGTTTGAAGTGTGGAAGTTCTGATTACCGAGTATAGTCATCCGAGATCGCATGGGGTACGTTTTTTCTGGCTCCATTTCCTGCGTCGAACTGGTAGAATTGCGCTCCCTGATGAAATGAACCTGTTTAATCATGCAAAAACCGGAATTGTTGTCTCCTGCTGGAACCTTAAAGAATATGCGGTTTGCCTTCGCATATGGTGCGGATGCCGTATATGCGGGTCAGCCGAGATATAGCTTACGGGTCCGCAATAACGAATTTAATCAACCTGAAAATCTGGCGCTGGGTATTGCCGAAGCCCATGCTGCGGGGAAGCAGTTTTATGTCGCCAGTAACCTTTCTCCCCACAATGACAAAGTACGCACTTACCTGAAAGATCTGGCACCCGTCATCGAGATGGCGCCTGACGCATTGATCATGTCCGATCCCGGACTCATTATGATGGTACGCCAGGCATGGCCGGAAATGCCGATTCATCTCTCGGTTCAGGCCAATGCCGTTAACTATGCGACGGTCAGGTTCTGGCAAGAGGTTGGCATATCGCGGGTGATCTTATCCAGGGAATTGTCGCTGGATGAGATCGGTGAAATCCGTCACCAGTGTCCGGATATGGAACTGGAAGTTTTCGTGCACGGCGCCTTGTGCATTGCTTATTCAGGACGCTGCCTGTTGTCCGGTTACATGACCCACAGGGATTCCAATCAGGGTGCCTGCACAAACTCCTGTCGCTGGAAATATCAGGCGCATGAAGCGGTCGAGACAGATGCTGGCGAGGTGGTTGCCATGCAACCACAAGCAGTGCATCAGGAACAACCGGAGAGTGACCGGATCTTCCTGCTGCAGGAAGAAAACCGTCCCGGTGAGTATATGCCGGCTTACGAGGATGAACATGGTACCTATATCATGAATTCCAGGGACCTGCGTGCAGTGCAGCACGTCAGACAACTCACGGAGATGGGCATCCAGTCCCTGAAAATAGAAGGGCGCACCAAATCACATTATTATGTTGCCAGAACAGCGCAGGTCTATCGGCGGGCAATCGATGAGGCGCTGGCCGGCAAAGATTTTGATATGGAAATGATGGATGATCTGGAAGCCCTTGCCAATCGAGGCTATACGGAAGGATTTTATCGTCGTCATGTGCCTGCTGAATATCAAAATTACGAACAAGGGCATTCCACTTCAACCACCAGGCAATTCGTTGGTGAGGTGCTGAACGTAGACCCGACCGAAAACAGGATCACTGTGGCGGTCAAGAATCACTTCAGGGTTGGCGATGTTCTGGAGTTGATGAATCCATCCGGGAATGTGCAATTCACCCTGCTTGCCATGGAGTCAGAGGAGGGTGTCTCGATGGAAGTTGCACCCGGTTCAGGACATGTGGTCCGATTCAGCATACCGGATGGCTGTGCTGCAAAACAACTATCCAGCAGCAGCCTGATCATCAGAAATCTGCCACAAGAATAATTTTACCGGGGATGACCGATTAATCCGGGCATCCATCAAGCGGAATATTATGACGTGAATCTTCTTCCCTCATCCAGCATCGAGAGGTAGTGGTCCAGCGGTATGTAGTTAGCCACCGTATTGCCCGTGCCCAGACAATAGCCGCCACCGGGCATGCACACCTGCAGGACATCGTGCACCCGTTCACGAATCGCACTTTCCTGCGCCCGACACATAAAGTCCATATCCAGACCACCGAGCAGTGAGATACGATCTCCCCAGCGTGTCTTAGCGGTCCGCACATCCAGTATCGTATCCTCAAAAGAGTGTTTCGCATCGATTAGCACGTCGTCAATCAGGTCATCCATGATCGCTTCCAGGTTGCCGCAGGAATGGAGCAGGTAAAGGCGCCCCGCATCGTGGGCAATCCTGGCCAATGCTTTGTGTCCAGGCAATACCAGCCGGCGAAGGTCATCCGGGCTGATCAGAGTACCGGATCGAAATCCCATATCATCGGAGCCCCAGATCATCTTTACACGATCAAACTCGACCAGTCTCCGGGTGACCTGAACATCAATGTCCAGACAGCGATCAGCGATTGCCTGTACCAGATCCGGCTGATCATACAGTGAATAACACAAGGTTTCGTACCCCATCAACCAGGACAGGTTTTCGGCAAAGTGGCCTGTCAGACCGCCAAGGATGCACATATCATCGGGCAGGTTCTTCTCATACCATTCCAGCGCCGTGGATCGGGCAGCCTCAAGATCAGGCCAGGGGTAGGCTTCGAATTCTTCCCAGTTTGTGATCGGCCCGCGGCGTTCATCGACAAAAATCCTGCCGATTGCACGCTTGTTTTCAGCCGTGTCTTCGGTTACTTGCCAGTTGATCGGCATATCCACTCCGGACAGTCCGCAAAGTACATAGTCGTAACCCAGGAATCGTTGCAGCGCGATTTCCCGTTGCAGAATGAAAAAAGGGTCATCTTCACGCAGGTCCGTTACGATGTCATAGCGATCACAGATAAGCTGCTTAATCTCAGGATCCAGAAAGAGTTCCAGGTAATGGACCCGATCCGGTGTGCCCTTACGGGCGATGCACTGCACCAGGCTTTCCCAGTCGGGTGTAATCGTGCGGGTGAAGGGTGACTTCGGCATGTCGATCTATCCCTTTTCACAATTT
>CAZNFE010000342.1:0-3771 GCA_964571945.1 uncultured Pseudomonadales bacterium | reverse complement strand
GAACAGTTTGTAGGCACATTGACTTCTCAGATTCTGGTGCCAAAACCGTAGTTTCCGGTGGTGCCGCATCCGGACATGAACTAGCTGGATATGTGGAATGTAAATTCTGCACCCGGGCACACATTGCCAGTTGCGCTGAACAGCCGTTCTGCAAAGAATACGTCACCATTGGTTTTAACAGTCAGCACAGTTGCTGCCCGGGTTCCATAATCCGGTGATTGGATAAATTTGGCCGACCATGGTTCATCCTCACGCCCCTTATCAAGGAGCAACTGGAACAGCCGCTCGGTGGTAAAGCCTGCTTTAGTCATGGCGGTCAGTTGATCCCGGCCGTCTACTACTTTCGGCCAGGTACAGTCCAGATACTGGTTACTGAGGCCGTAACAACCAGGATCCAGTGACTTGATTTGCTGTTGATGGTTGGAATAGTAGTACAGAGCATCGGAATGCCCCAGGAGCAGGTTGAATCCCCTGTATTGCATTGCTCGCTGATCAATTTCGTGCAGATAGGATAGGGCATGTTGATTAGAGGTCAGGAACTGTCCGGTAAGATTTCCGCGAGAAAGGGGTGGCAGTGGATCCGGCGGATCTTCGGCAAAGTTGGTGACAGCGGCAAATCGGCCAGTTCGAGTAAGGCCCAACCAGGTACCACCCGCCTGGAGGTCCCTACCGGCAAGAACATCGGGATTGTCAGGCCAAAATCGAGCTTTGTCGCTGGGACGCTGATAGAATTCATCCCGATTCGCGGCAACGATCAATTGATACTCGTCATTCGGTTGCCAGGAAAACAAAATCAGACACATAATGGAAATTCCAGGAACAGCAAAGAATTCCAGAGTGTATCAAAGTAGCCGCTGGCTGGATAATGGCGTGCTATAGGGAGGTTGCTTTTTATGTGGAGATACCCCGACATTGATCCAGTAGCGATCTCTATCGGTCCGGTCAATATCCATTGGTATGGGATATCATATCTGGCAGGGTTGGGTTTAGCCTGGTGGCTGGCGTTGCGAAGATCCAGGAAAACAGGTCAGTGGACTGATGACCAGATTTCGGATCTCATATTTTTTGGAGCGATGGGCATTGTGTTGGGGGGACGATTGGGCTACATGCTGTTTTACGGCTGGCAAAATCTGCAGCATGATCCGTTCTCAATTTTGAAAGTCTGGCAGGGTGGAATGTCCTTTCACGGTGGCATGCTCGGAGTGTTTGTGGCGCTTTTCCTGTTTGGCCGCAGGAATAACCGGACTTTCTTTGAAATCTCTGACTTTATCGCTCCCTTTGTGCCGCTGGGCCTGGGCTTGGGTCGCCTGGCGAATTTTATCAATACTGAATTACCCGGCAGAATCACTGATGTGCCCTGGGCACTGATCTATCCGGGGGAATCGGTAGGCCGACACCCATCCAGTCTTTATCAGTTCACCCTGGAAGGTCCGCTGCTATTTACTGTTTTATACAGTTACTCGATACGGACACGACCACGAATGGCGGTGTCCGGTTTATTTCTGATCGGCTATGGTTTTCTTAGAATATTTTCGGAACTATTCAGAGCTCCTGATCCCCAACTTCAGTTTATTGCGTTTGGTTGGCTCACCATGGGTCAGGCGTTATCCGTACCCATGCTGATTTTTGGGATAGCGTTCCTGTGGTACGCTTATACGAGGCGGGAAAAACCACCCTCAGCCTTGTAATGATCTGATACATCTGCAGGCGCCATCATCTGATATTGAGCGAGTCGCAATTATGATTGTTAAACCGAAAATAAAAGGCTTCATCTGTACCACCGCTCATCCGGGAGGGTGCTTCAGAGACGTGGTGCAGCAAGTTAATTACGTGAAGTCAAACGGCCCGATAGCCACCGATTCGAAGCGCATACTGGTGATTGGTGCTTCCGGTGGATATGGGTTGGCCAGTCGTATCACGGCTGCATATGGCTGTCGTGCGGATACCCTGGGTGTATTTTTGGAAAAACCCGCGACAGGCAAAAGGACTGCATCTGCGGGTTGGTATCGTGCGGCTGCTTTAGAAGAGTTGCTGCGGGCAGAAGATCAATTCTCGGGTAGTATTAATGGCGATGCTTTTTCTGATGCTGTCAAGGAGCAAACCGTAGCAACCATCAGAGATAAGATCGGGCAAGTCGACATGGTGATTTATAGTCTGGCATCACCGGTTAGAACCCTGCCTGATACTGGCGAGTTAGTAAGATCATCTATCAAACCGATTGGTCGGGATTTCTCGGGATTGACGATTGATGTGAATTCAGCACAGACCAGGGAAATCAGTGCCCAGGCAGCAACGGAACAGGACATTGCCGATACGGTGAAAGTGATGGGTGGTGAAGACTGGGAGTTATGGATCGACGCTCTGAGCTCGTCGAATTTGATGGCGTCGGGATGTATTACCACGAATTATACCTACCTTGGCAGCGAGGCAACCTGGCCTATTTATCATCAAGGTACCATAGGTAAAGCCAAACAGGATCTGGACCGGGCAGGTGCAGCTCTGGCGGAATCCATGTCAGCCATTGGGGGTACGGCACGTATCGTGGTTATGAAAGGATTGTTAACGCAAGCCAGCTCAGCCATTCCGGGCATGCCCTTATATTTGTCTTTGCTGTTTAAAATCATGAAAGAGCGGGGCGTACACGAGGGTTGCATTGAACAGACAGATCGCCTGTTTCGCAGCCAGTTGTTCGGGAAAGGTGAGCTGCGCCTCGACGCGGATGGCAGGATCCGAATGGATGATCTTGAGATGGCAGATGAGATTCAGGCATATGTAAAGGCGCAATGGTCCGCTGTAACGAACGAAAACCTGCGACAACTCACGGATTTTGAAGGATATCGCGAGGCGTTTCTCAATCTCTATGGATTCGGTTTCGATGAAGTGGATTACGACCAGGACGTAGATCCCAATGTGCCGATATTCCCAGGCTAGATCCCGGCCTGCGTGAGAGTTGTGCCTGGGGCATAATTTAGCTGATTTCTCACACACTTCATGGGTAAATGCTGTATCAGAAACACGGATATATCCACTTACGAACGACCCTGCATGAAATTACGCTGAGTACTTTGCAGGGAGCCGCCGCTTGTGACAAATCCAACTCACCCGTTGATAGCTTTGGCATACCGTCCTCGAGTTATAGCACATCTCGGTACGGGAGCCATCGTTGCATCGATTGTACCATCCAGCATGGACAATGGCTGGCTGTTGGCATTACTGTTCTTTTCATTGGTTTATCCACAACTGGTTTATTTTGTTACCAGCAGGTGGTTCAATTCCAGAAAATCCGCTGTGCGTGTTCAGTATATTGATGCGCTGTTTGCCGGCTTTTTGTGTGCTGCTATACATCTGGCACCATTACCGGTGGTCAGCATTGTATCAGCACTCTTTATCAGCACAATGCTGCTGTTCGGTCTACCCGGTTGTATTGCCGGATGCCTCTGGTTCAGTGCCGGGTTCACTATATATATCGTGTTGGAGGGTTTTTATTTCGAATCACAAGTCAGTCTCCTAACTACAATTCTAAGCGGTGCAGTTGTTTGCATCTATGGAGTAACGATATCGTATGTTGTTTATCACTGGGTGCTTGTATCCAATGCCGGTCTGTCAAGAATAAGAGATCATCATGATCGTCTGCGCGGGGTGACTGATCAGATCAGCAAATACATTTCACCGCAAATCTATAGAAGCATCGCCGAAGATTCCATACCAGTTGGTATTCGCGCTACCCGCAAAAACCTGACGGTCTTCTTTTCTGATATTGCAAATTCTACT
>CAZNFE010000341.1:0-3780 GCA_964571945.1 uncultured Pseudomonadales bacterium | reverse complement strand
AATTCGCGTAAAAACCTGTCAAGCTATTTTTTTGTTATATTGGCTGAATAGTTACCAGGGTTGAAGCCTATATAGGTCCGCAGCCTGAGGTTACGGACGTTAATTATCGCTTCGCTGATTTGCGCAGGTTTCTTGAATGGATGTATGTCGGGTACGGATTTCATCAACCTTTACCGTTTTCAAATGAGTACATTAACTACGCATAAGATGCCCGATAGGATCACTTCAGGATTGGAAAAATCGAGAGGTGATTCCTGGTGCATCGGATTTCTCCGAAGGAATCAGTGTCAGGAATCCATCTGCAGTCTTTTAGCTCCGGGGAAACTGATCTCGAAAGGAGCCCCTTCGCCCCGCTGCGCTTGAAGATCTCCGTCGAGTACCCGCCGCAAACCCTTATCGAGGCCTAGGCCTGGCAATTTCCCGCCGACTACCCAGTGCACGAACGGTGGAAATCGATCCGTGACACCAAGAGTGACCCCGCCGACCCGCACGACCTGTGCGGCATGACACGCCGTTCGGACAACCTTTCCCCGTCACAGGCGGCCTGAAAATTTTTTGCTAGCACAAGGAGTCGGTAACGCCTCGCATCCAGTTTAGCGCTCAGCATGCAGGACAGATCCACCGGGAATGCTGTCCCGGATGGCCCATAAGTGCAAATTAGATGTTATGATCTGGCCTTCGAGTGGAGAGGTGCCGGAGTGGCCGAACGGGGCAGACTCGAAATCTGTTGTACGCTTAGGCGTACCGTGGGTTCGAATCCCACCCTCTCCGCCAGATACAAAAGGTTGTATTGTCGTGACTGAGCGCTTTCGCCGGTGACGATAGCATGATGCGCCAGCATGCCTAATTTCAGAATCTGCGCTATCCGGGTGATCCTGTAAACGGAAAAGCCAGTGAACAGCAGCGCGATAAACGTGGTTTCGATGGAGAATGGCAGACCGACACCGACCTCTGGCGCCAAACGATGTTTGAGAAACAGCCATACAATCCGGAACACCGAATCAAGCCTCATCCAGGTTTTATTGACCTGGATTTGCAGCATGTATCTGGAAAAATGGGAGAAATCGTTGACCCGTTTTAGCTGGACACCAAACTGAATACACAGGACAGGACCGGTTTCAAATAGCCACTGGAAAGTGATGGTTCGTTTTTTGACGACCGGTCAAGGTTGATTTACTAAAGCGTTGTTGACTGCGATAAGAGGGCGGGTGGTGCTGCCCTTCCAGGCGTCTGTCGGACTTGGGACCAATCTACTGCGGAAAGGGCATTTTTGCCGGTATCAGTTACCCAGTGGAGGTTTCCTCTAAATAACGAACGCCCACTAACAGTGGGCGTTCTTTTTTAGCAGAGTTATGGCAGTAGGGTTGAGTCCCTGAAAGCAGCTCCTATCTGGCAGCCTTAATCAGCTTTTTGATGAACTTGCTACTGCTTTTCTTGTTGCAGGTTTTTACTGAGGAATGATCGTGCTTATATTCATGATCTTCACCGTCTTCACCGTCTTCACCGTTAACACAAGGAGGCGCTACGACATCTTTTATATCAATCAACCAAGTGGCATCGCCCTGACCACCATCCATAGACGTACTGGCTGGATGCTGGATATTGATGATGAACTGAGTAGGATTTGCAGGATTGAAGATCATACCTGTATTTTCAGCGCCTTTAACCTGTAGACTCATGAAATGATCCAATGATTCGGCAACACCATCGCTATCAGTATCTCGCAGGAACCAGATATCCCCGCCTCTGTTATCACCATTTGGCCAGTCTTCGATTACATAGATATTACCCAGAGCATCCTGAGCGAGATTGTCGGGAGAGGTTAGGTGAGCTGTCGTCGATGCGAATCCTGCATTCTTGATGGTGCCTTCATCTACCGCCAGACGTACCATGGCCTTTCCATGACCCAGTTCTTCCACTGAATAAACGGCCAGTTCTTCGGTCGCAGTGAAATACAACGCTTCATGACCGTTTCTCAGGTAGCCCACTTCCATATCTTCAGGGCGGCGATAAGGCGTACCATTGAGCTCGTCAGCTGCAGCTCGTCCACCGCGAGTTTCATTATCGAAAGGATTAGCCATGGTCAGGGCTTTACCATCTTTATCAGTCATGGCTACCCAGACAGCGTTTCCAGTACGTTGCTCGGGCATATGATCTGGATATTTACCCGCTTGAGCAGCCGGGTCACCCGTGTAATTGGCAACACTCAATACAAAGGTTTGACCCTTGCTGTAATCACCTTTACGTGAAAAAACAAACTTGTAGATAGAGCCTGAGCGATTCTCGTCGACGAAGTACAGAGCTGTTCCTTTGTGGTTAAACCGAAGTCCTTCAATAGAAACATTGGGAACGCTGTTCAATTCATTTACGTTAACGGTTTCACCGGCATCTACATCAGCCATCGGGTTGGTGACTTCGAACAACCTTCCCTGGCCTGACCATTCTTCAGCCACCATCAGGGTATCCACAGGGGTCCAGGTAGCTGGATCGAGTGCGCCATAATCGCCACTCCATTCACCATGCGCACCATTCATGTCACCGCTAAACAGGTTAGTCGCTCTGTCGGTTGACGAGTCATAACGTGTCACACCTGCACCAAATTGGGTTTCATGAGGCAGGAAGATATAACGACCGCTGGGATCAAATGCACTCATATCTGTCATCGAGGCATTATTGCCAAGCACGGGAACACGAATGGTTGACTGGGTAGGATCGGACTCAATTTCGTGCAAGCTGGTCAGGTTGGTATAACTGACTCCGGCAGGAACCTGCCAGGGTGAATTCAGCTCATTGACATGGTTAGCTACCTGGGCAACTGCCGCAGATTGGGTAAGAGGATTAAAATATACATCGGTGCCCGCTGTAACGGTTTGGGAACAGGCCAGCAATACTGCCGATGAAATAGCTGTTTTGTAGATGGGATGCATCGATTATCTCCATGGGTTAAGTAAAGTGTTGTGTTGCGCGAGTTAATCTAACGAGGCAATATGTCAGCTTTATTAATTTCGATGAATATCGCATGCATGCAAATCGGCAGTGTCTTTTCGTCATCGAAGCAGTCGACCTGCCGCCATTCTTATTCTGGCTTACTCGCCGCTTTCTCCTTCACGGTGCTTCAAATTTACCCCGATCTTGCATAACTCCGGCATCGAATGTCACTTTGACCTTGAAGGCTGCTCTGCTGGAGGAGCGGAGTATATCGGCGCGTTGATTGACCATTAGGGTGCAGGTATCGACGCCTGGTGGCGGGAAACAGCAATTCCCGGTTTTAAATGGTCGTTCAAATAGTGGAAATATTGTGAATTTGCTACTTCCTGACTGGCAATTATCCACCGGGGCGGCCAAACTCGGAGGTCATGTTCCATAAGATCCGCTATCGGCATTTCTTTGCGATTCTGGCCTCCATCAGCATCCTGCTTCTGGTTGTCTATATGGCTGCCACCTGGATTTTCAGTACCAGCTTCAGAGATTACCTCGATCGGACTGAAGCAAATCGCTTAACGCCGCTGGTAGCAGACCTATCCCGCCAATTTGAACGGCGTCAAAGTTGGGATTGGGTCCAGCAAGCGGATCATCGGCGTTGGCGACGATTATTGCAAACCTACCTTCCGCCTGTTTTACGCCCCCAGCGGCGCCGACCCGAAGACAACCAACCCGCGGATAGCGCGCAGCCTGGGTTTAGACCGGCGGGGCCACCTCCCCCAGATACCCACTCACCCGCAATTTAACCCGCCCTCTCGTCACAGTGTGTGCACAGCGTGCTCTCCACTGTCCTTTTTA
>CAZNFE010000340.1:0-3787 GCA_964571945.1 uncultured Pseudomonadales bacterium | reverse complement strand
AAAGGATTGTTCGAATGATCCACGAACGGTCAGCCAGTCATTCACTTCCCAGCGGGCTGCCAGGCGCGGCTTGGTTACTGAGTCAGTCTCAAAGTCTTCGTGACGAATACCAATGTCGACATCCAGGTTATCCAGTACCGGCAGGTTTACCTCACCAAACAGAGACCATCTCCTGAACTCCGTTTTGTTGTGCAGCTGAGTAGTCAGAAAATGGAACGGATTCGGATCTGTGGGGCTGGATGCACGATTATCTCCAGTGGGATCATATAAAGAATTAAAGTATCTCCATTGAGCACCACCTGCCCAGGCGACATTTCCACCTTTCAGTAGCCATGAAGTTTCGCCGTTAAACACAGCATCTACCTGGACCTGTCGTTTGTCCGTAATACCGGAACTTTCACCGGTAATATCCTCGCGCAGAAAATCCGGGTTATCAAGGGCGCTCCCCGGTGCAGCATTGATTGAACTGGCAAACGGGTTCCACCAATAGCAGCCGCTGGCATTATCTCCGCGTTGGGGGTCATTCGCTGGGTCCATGGGATCGGTCGCAACGGGAAAACAATCCGGCCCGCCGAGTCCCGCATTGCCCCTGGCGAACGGCTCAGTCAGCATATCCTTGCCGTCAATATCAGACAGGCTGGTCGAATAGGTGCCAGATATATCAAAGCCGATCGATTCCGTCAGGTCACCCCGCACACCCAGGACGGAATGCCAGTTTTCATGAGTTCTGGGAAACTCCATGGTGGGTCCTTCAATGGCCCAGGCCCGGCTAAACCCGATACCGCCAAATTGATAAGCATCAGCAGCGCCAGCACCGAGACTATCGACAAAATCCAGTAAACCAGGGTTATCCGGGTGGATTATGGTCGGTGTCGGCCCCCAGGGAAAGGGGATTTCCTGTGTCGGCGGATAGGTGGGTGAGCCCAGGTAAACCGATTCCAGGCGTGCATACAGCACCTCACCGTACAGCTCTAACTTGTCATTGATGCGCATTTTCATCTGATTGAAAACTTTATACCGCTCTTGTGGATCAATGACGCCCGTGAAATCCGTGTAGTAGTAGGCGCAAAGACCATTACCGGCCGGATGAGGGAAGGAACCAGCTTGACCTACAGCCATACCACATCCCGGGTCGGTATGATAGCCAGCCTGGCCGAAGGCCCCATAATAACTCCAATCGATCTGGCCTGCTTCAGTAGCCGGTAAGAAGGCACCGGGATTTCCCATACTGGTGAAACCTGTGGGCCAGGCGCCATCGAGCGGCGCCGGATCGACTTCCTGATTGGCATCAACGATCATCAGCGTATGCCGTTCCTGCCATTCAAAGGAAGTCACCCAGTGAGTGTCACCGGCATTAAAGCCAAAGATCATACCGAATTCATCATCGCCGTCCGAATTTTTAATATCGCCGTGAGAAATTCGAAACTCCGCACCTTCAAAGTCATCGCGAGTGATAAAGTTGAACACGCCAGCCATGGCATCTGTGCCATAGGTTGTCGAACCACCACTTTTCAATACTTCGATTCTCTTTAGTGCGATATTCGGGAAATTACCCACATCAACAGCGTATTCACCGGAGTTGGTACCGCCATTGGCAGTTGCGGGTCTTTTACCGTTGAATAAGACAAGGGTTCGTCCCATGCCGAGGTTTCTGATATTGATATTTTTCAGCCCGGTGATTACACCGCCGCTCGTATACTGTTCTGATCGGTTTACGGAACCCTGGATCACCGGCATATTCTGGACAATTTCCACCATCGCAGGTGAGCCTTGATCCTCGAATTCCGTTCGATCCAATACTTCCGTCGGTGTTGACATTTCTTCGATGGCCCGAGGTATATACGAGCCCGTCACCACCACCTCTTCCATCGAAGTGTCATTATCTGCGGCCTGGACCATCACCGTCTGTGCTAATCCCAACGGGATTGTCAGCGCAGCAAGGACAGCCAGCCGGTACTTGTGTTGCTTATATTCTGATTTCATATTTCCCCTCACTTTCCTTTGTATTGTGAATTCCGGATCACCTCCCTTTAATCCGTAAAAATCCACTCGTTATTGCAACTCATACAAAAAAGTAATCGCATTTACATCAGTACACAAAATGCGATGTCGAGGTTTTCATCTTTGTGAAAATCCCCCCCCAGGGCTTATTCTCTTTGTACTTTCTTTCTTATTATTATGCCAATCGCATCTCTGAAATATTTCAATAGTGCGGATGCACCGCATTACCAACTGAAAAATGCCGAAATCAGAGAAATTGTTTGGACATTAGCATAAAAATGATGCGGGTCAAAGAAATAGTCTTTTCCAATATGAAATGAGCCTGAAGAAAGGGAATGTGATTCCAATATAAGGTGAACCTGAAATAGCCATTGATTTCATTCGATTATTCTTGCATACGTATAATCCGGATCAGGTCCGATTACCCGTCTTACCAGACCCTTGAGATGAGGGTTCTGCAAATAGGCCGAGCCTGTTTCCAGCAGCGGTATCAGGACGGCATCCTCATAAATGATCGCCTGCAATCTGGCCCCGGCGCGCATTCTATCCTCGCGGCTGGATGAATGCTGCACAACACCCAGCAGGTTATCGTACAGCGCGTTCTGATACCTGCCTCGATTATTCGGATTCCAGGATGCCAGCAAGTCTGCATACGTCATGATGTCATCAAAATCCGGATACCAACTGGCAATGGATATATCGAAGTCCCCGGCATTTGCTTTCGCCAGGTATTGCTTGAAGGTCTGATTGTCAATGCGGATATCAAGCCCTAACTGCATTTTAAGAACACCTTGTACATACTCAGCGATTTTCAATCCGGTGGGTGATGCGACTGTCAACAGGGTCAATGAGGGGATATCCCCCTGGTAATTCTCTTTCAGCCTGAGCATCCACTGTCCGGCACTGGCTTGATCCGGTTTTGGTGGTGGGTATTCCTCGAGAAATTTCCTCTCAACACCGTTTATCCAACCTGGAATCAGGCTGTAAGCAGGTTTATACCCCGGAACTGCAATGACCTGATTGACAAATTCTGCCGGATCGATAACTGCCTGAATGGCTTTACGCAGGTCTTTCTCACCGGTAGCTCTTCCCTGGCTCATATTAAATTGCAGAAATGCGATACCACCGGTAACAAAAGTGTGTACCTTGAGTTGCTGGCTTACGGCGGCTTTGAGCGTCTCCGCATCCAGCCTGGCAACGGCAATTGCACTGTCCTGAAACAGATTGAGTCGTGCCCGGTTATCCGCTGTGATATAGCCAATGTCTATCTGCTGTAAAGCTACTTGGTCCGCATTCCAATAGGTGGGATTCTTATCCATTACCAAAGAGGCGCCATGGGACCACCGGGACAGCTTAAAGGGACCGTTAGACAGCAGAAATTGTGGGTCAGCACCATACTTCTCTGGCCGCATAGCATAGAAATCTTCTCGTACGGGGAAAAATGCGATATGCACCATCATGCCTGGAAAGTAGGCGAGCGGGACTTCCAGCTGCACTCGTAAGGTGCGTTTATCAATCGCCTTGACTCCCAGGGAACTGAGCGGTTTGTCACCCTTGTAAATGGCCTGGGCATTGAGAATGGGAAACAGGATAGTAGCGTATGGAGCCGCGAAATCCGGATTTACCATCATGCGCCAGGCAAACTCGAAGTCATACGCTGTCACCGGTTTGCCATCACTCCAGAGTGCATTTTTGCGCAGCTTGAACACGACTTCACGGTCTTTCATAGTCCAGCTTTCTGCAACTCCCGGAACCAGACGTCCTCTCTGGTCATAGCGCAGCAGCC
>CAZNFE010000339.1:0-3790 GCA_964571945.1 uncultured Pseudomonadales bacterium | reverse complement strand
GGACATCCAATAACGGAATAGCTGTCGTAGATATCGATTCTCGTCGAATGAGCTATCTGCACGACGACAGAGCCTACCGGGCCAGTTTGAACTCAGACCTGATCAGAGACTTTTTGCGGGATCAATATGGTAATTTGTGGATTGCGGCTGACGATGGACTCTACCTTAGGTTGCCTGAACAGCAGGGCTTTCAATCTTTTACCAACGATCCTACAGACGTTAATTCGCTCAGCAACGATGAAGTGATGGAGTTATTCGAAGATGAGGGCGGCGTCATCTGGGTCGGCACTAAAAGTGGTGGAATCAGTAAATGGAACAACAGCGTAGCAACCTTTCCTCACATCAGGCACCGGATCAATGACAGGAATTCGTTATCTGACAACGAAATAACTTCATTCACGGAAGGGTTGGACAATGCGTTGTGGATTGGAACCTTTGGCGGATTGAATTTTTGGGATACTCAGAAGGGAAAATTTAATGTAATACACCAGGGAGAAAAAAATCTCAGCGGTGAGCATGTCATGTCCTTGCTGATGGATAGCAGAGGGAGACTGTGGGCAGGTACTATGAGAAATGGTTTGAATCTTCGCCTGCCGAATGAAACCGATTTCCGGACATTCAGGTCTCGTGCGGATGACCCACATAGCCTCAGATCAGACAAAATCAGCAAAATATATGAAGACAGCAAAGGCAGGATTTGGGTTGCTACCTATGGAGGTGGCATTCACCGCTATCTGGAAGATGGTAGTTTTCAAAGATATCCGGCTGCAGGGCGCGAAGGATTTGCACTTTCAGATTTACATGTAGTTGACATCTCTGAAGATAGTCACGGAATCCTCTGGCTTGCCACAGAACGAGGTGGTGTGACACTGCTTGACCCGGATACGGGCAAAACCAGCTTCCTCAAGAATGACCCCGAAGATGCGTCCAGTGTCAGTAGCGATATTGTCATCACGCTGCATCGAAATGGTGATGATATGTGGGTAGGTACTCGTGACAAGGGCCTTAATTTGTACAACTCGGTCGCAAAGGATTTTACTCGTATAGATAAAAGACAGGGCCTGGCGAGTGATGCTGTATTTGGGATGTTAACGGATAAGAGAGGGCGTCTCTGGATTAGCGGTAATGTGGGATTGTCAGTGCTTGATCCAAAAACCGGAAAAATCCATGGTTATGATTCGACTCACGGTCTACAGAGCAATGATTTTAATCATAGTGCCTATTTTAAGTCCAAAACAGGATACTTTCTGTTTGGAGGCAGTAACGGGTTCAATATATTCAATCCATTGAGTATCCATGGTAACACGTATGTTCCACCGATAAGACTCACCCGTTTCACCAAGTTCAACAAACCATTCGAGTTTGATACACCCGTATCCGATCTATCCTCCATTGAACTGGAATACAGCGACTACGTCATCGGATTTGAGTTTTCTGCGCTGGATTATACTGCTCCGGAAAAAAACCGGTTTAAATACATGCTGGAAGGTTTTAATCGTGACTGGGTCGAATTACAAGGCGCTCATCAGGCTACCTATACCAATCTTGATGCCGGTAAATACAAATTCAGGGTTATCGGCTCAAATAACGATGGTAAGTGGAACATGAATGGGTTGTCCATAGACCTCACCGTCAAGCCGCCAATATGGGCGACCTGGTGGGCATATCTGGGTTATGTGCTGGTAAGTGCCGCGATGATGTACTACCTGTGGCGGTCACATACATTGACGCTCAAACGGGAGGCGGAAGAACGATACAGCCGGCAATTGCAACTGTATGTTGAGTCGCTGGAAGAAGCTTCAGATTGTGTATTGATCGCCGATGAGAACGGAACGCTAAAATACGCGAATAATGCGATCTACTCCATGATGGGGATCATTCCAGCTGTTGCCAGGGATAAGCCGATGATGGAATTGTTGTTCTCATCGTCCAGAGATGCAGAGGATGCCAAACAAGGCCTGAAGGAACATGATCGTTGGCATGGAGAGGTAGTCAACCGCCGTGGAAGCGAGGACTATGTGGCTGAAGTAACCATTTCAAAAGTAAAACGCGGCAGATTGAATGAAACTGCATACGTAAGCATCGCCAGAGATATTACTGCGCGAAAACGAACGGAAGAAGAATTGGCAAATCATCGTCAAAAACTGGAACAGTTGGTGGAACTCCGAACAGAAGCATTAAGCAGAGAGATTGTCGAACATAAAACGGCCGAGAAAAATCTGGAAACATCCCTCCAGGAAAAAGAGTTGCTGTTAAAGGAAGTACATCACCGTGTTAAGAATAACATGCAGGTGATTTCCAGTTTGTTGAACATTCAAGCGGAATCGGTTGATGATGACGAGTTTACGCAATTGCTTAGTTCCAGCCAACAACGTATCAAGTCCATGGCAATGATACACGAGAATCTTTATCAGTCAGACAATTTGTTAGGCATCAATTTCCAGGAATATATTGAAATGCTCGGCACTAGTCTGAGCCGTTTTTACAAGATCAAGGGTTTGAATGTTTGTATGGATTTCAAAGTAGAAGAGATTTCACTGGATATTGAAACGGCAGTGCCCTGTGGACTCATCATTAATGAATTGATTTCCAATTCATTGAAGTATGCATTCAAGGGAAGGACAGGAATTGGTCGGATCGAAGTTGCTTTCCGGAGATTTGAAGATCATTTTATTCTTACCATTAGTGATGATGGTAATGGCATGCCGGATAACTTCAGCTTCGACAATATTAGTTCAATGGGAATGGAGATCATCTGCATTCTGACAGATCAACTGGATGGAAATATTCAACTGGTTAAAAGTAATGGGACAACATTCAGGATTTCATTTCCTGAGAAGGATGCGGTGTGGCAAAAACAAGCTTGATGATTGTAGAAGATGAAGTTCTCGTTGCTCGAGATATTAAATCCCGACTGGAACGTATGGGATATGACGTGGCCGGGGTTGCGGCAAGAGGGCAACAGGCCATTGATATGGCATTTCAGCTTCGACCTGATTTGATCCTGATGGACATTAATTTGAACGGAGAAATTGACGGTATATCGGCGGCAATGACCATTCACGAGACCTATGATGTGCCAGTGATTTTTTGTACGGCGTACTCTAACAAGGCAATTATGGATCGTGCCAAGATATCTGAACCGTATGGCTATGTATTGAAACCATTTGATAACAGAGAACTGGAAATCAATATTGAGATTGCACTTTATAAGCATAAGATTGAGAAGGATTTGCGCAGTACTCGTCAGCAATTCAAGGTCACGTTGACTAATATTAGTGATGGCGTAATTGCAACGGATGCCGAGGGCAGGGTATTTCTGGTAAATCCGGTTGCTGAATCTCTCATGGGAGTATCCAGCGCCAGCTCCCAGGGAAAACAGCTTTCCGATATATTGCAGGTAAAGGATTTCGAGTCCGGAGAATTAATCGACGCCTTTCAGGAAAAAGTGTTGAGTTCTCAGAACTACTTCAGCGACACCCGGTTGTATCTGGTCCATCCCGAAGGCGATGAAATTCCGGTTGAGATCAACATCAATTTCATGAAGGAAGACCAGAGTCACATTGAAGGATTCGTGATCACGGTCAGGAATATAAGTAAGCAGATCGGTTACGAGAAAACAATCCGATACAATGCTTTTTACGACAACCTAACGAACCTGCCAAACCGCGCACTGTTTATGGATCGTCTGGGCTACTGTCTCAACAGGGCCATATGTGGTGATAGTCCTCCTTTCTCACTCATCTTTATTGATCTGGATGTGATACGACTTCATCATGGACGAAATATA
>CAZNFE010000338.1:0-3804 GCA_964571945.1 uncultured Pseudomonadales bacterium | reverse complement strand
GGGAGTTGCTGGCGGAGAATCAATATTGGCGTCGTCATTGTCAATCATGCAGACTACATACGGTGACTGATCCTCGGCGATCGTGAAGGAATCATCTATTGCCGTCGGCGCATACGGTGCGATGGCATAGACACTGGTCGCGCCGCTGATAGCCGCCGCCATTGCCAGGTACTTAAATCGTCGAAGTGTGGTTAGATTGTTCATAGTGGTAACTTCTTGATCATTGGACTGATCGAAACGACTACATAATCAGTCAGAGTGAATTTTGTACATTGATTGCCGATATCTATTCATCCAGTACAAGTTAATGTTAGAACCTTTTCCCGTACGTACCCTGTAATGTGACATGAGAATTCGCTGTACCTCCGGTAGCGTACACAGTTGCGCGAAACATCTGGGTTCGTCCGGAACCGGTATCCTGACCGATATTGTCTAGATTCAGTACATCGGTATCCGAGATGACCGTTTTTACAAACTCAACGATAAATTTCGGTTGTGCAGCGACACCGGTAATCACGGTATCGCCAGTTCTTACCTGGGCTCCCCCCCAGTCCAGCAATTTCCATTTGTAATCGGTACCGACAGGGATCGTCACGTAATAACCACTCTGGCCTGGATTATCCGCTGCCAGGCAGTCGGTCGGATAACAGGGTGCTGCCGTGTAATAGCCATTTGCTTCGCCACCGGCTGCAAAATCTGTCAGGGCAGTCAATCCTTCCATGTAAATTTCAGCATCTCTGAGAGCGGCTTCTGCTGCCTGAAAAGCCAGGTTGTTATCACGCACGTTCCTCGCCATTCGTTCTTCCATGCTGGTACTCTGCACCGCAGACACACCCAGCATGGTCAGCATCAGTAACATCACCAGGCTGATAAAAAGCGCCACACCTGAGTTACCGGAGGGATGAAAGTTGCTGTGCCTGTGCTGATAAGTATTCATGACGCTTAGCTCTGATTTCTCAATTTGATTGTTTGTGTAAACGTTCTTCGCAGCAGACCGTCGGCTGAACTTGAGCCCACATCATCTACGCTATTAACCGTAAGGTTAACCCGAACGGTTATCACCTCGTTGTAATCAACCACCGTGTTAGCTGTCCGATACATGTTGGGCGCACCATCATTGTCTGAATCTTCCCCAAACAGGACTTGTAAATCCTCAACACCTTCCACTAGTTCAACCGGTGTATTGAGGCCCGTTTTCTTCCATAGCGATAATGGTGTATCACCAACATTGTTGACTCCCGCTCCCGGTGCGATATAAAAAATATTGGTCTCAATGGCATTCACCTGTGCATCGATGGTGTCGAACGCGTTGACGCTGGCCAGCTTCGGAAAAGAATTTCGATAAATATCCGTGTCCGCCATGTCGTGACCGATGGTGGCTCGTCCCGCACTCGGCGTGTCCAAAGAAATAGCGGTAACCCGAAAAATTGTGGCATTTTCACAATCGGTCGCCATGGCCATATAGTCGACGTCAAAACCAAAACCATTGGTGGGGGTGCTGACAATCAATGGCCCGGTTTGTGCCACCGGAGGTACGAGTAATTTAGCTTCGCTTGCAGAGAGATTGCGTGTGGTCAGAATATCCGTTTCGGAGGCAATCGTGCTGGTGTTGATACCCGTGGCGGTAGTTACACCCGCAGGCACACTGTAGGCGGTAGTGTTACTCGGTAAAATAGTTGCCATATTGGGTGCCCAGGTGGTCGGGCTGGTACTGTTAAATCCGCCGATTCCGGTTCTCATATCAAATTCGTAGGGCAGGTTATTCGGAATGGCGAGGGTGGTAACTACATTCTGATTGGTCGAGTAGCACCCCTTGTAACCAGCGTCACGCAAGGCCCTGCCGATGAAACTGAGCGCAAATCGACCCGATTCCTGCATACGGGATTGACCCACCAGCAACTTATAGGTCTGGGAGCTACCCACGAACAGCTGGACTACACCTACGGTGACAATAGAACCCAATGTGAGTGCGATCATCATCTCAATCAGGGACAATCCTGACTGCTCCATGATCCTTCGAATCCCCCGACTGCGAGGATTGAACCGATTACTGGTCAACAATTTCAGTGCCATTATATAAGCGCTCGCAGAACGATTGATTTTGTATTCCCCTGTCGATCATCCGTCCACTGGACGGTTACTGCATAAGTTGACGGTGCGATCAAGGCCACTGAACCGGCACCCCCCGGGAGCGAGCTGGTTATGCCGAGGGTTGTGCAGATACCAAATGTGGTGCCATCGGTATCCGTTGAATTGAGTTGGCATTTCCAGGAACTGATATCGAAAGTCGCCATCTGGGCCACACTGCACGTCTGCGTATAACAATTGGTGGCAGATGCCGGGGCAGCGCCAATAGCTACGGGCGCATAGGTACCGGTCGGATTGGCCCTGATACGATCCAGCAGATCATTGGCCAGCTGGGACGCGTCCGCTCTGATTAACGCATTTCTGTTCTGTTGCAGACTAACCGTCTGTAACGCGGCCACTCCCAGCACGCCAATCGACATTACGACCACGGCAACCAGTAATTCGATCAGGGAGAATCCCTGAGGCTGCTTCATGTAAGTTGGTACACCATTGCATATTTTCATGTGTCTCTATTGATCTCCTAACACCCGGGTCGCTTGGTGGTATCCACGTCATCCTGCTTATAAGATTTGGATCGTCCAATCAGGTTGATTAAGACTCGTCTGCCATTGCCATTGGTATCACACAGGTCAAATCGTCTTTCTGTATCCGTGCCCATATTGGTCAGACCGCCCAATCCATTGAGTTGAATGGAGGAAACATCTTCCACGCTGTTCAGCGTCATGGAGGTAGGCAAGGCGGCGAATCGCCGGACCAGGGTACCGGAGCAATCACCCGGATTACCTTCAACCACGCACCACCCCAGGCAGTATTCATTGCTTGCAGTACATGCCGGAAGTGTATTGTCATCGCTGAAATCGTCGCTCTGCACCGCCTGAAGGCTCACTGTACTGCCAACTTTCAGCGCCTCGCTTCTTGCCATATTGACCGCCAGCAACAGGTCATTGGTCTGGGTAGTCAGCCTATTTCTGGCCAACATGGCATTAAAACTCGGTATCGCAGTACCCAGCGCGATGGCTACCACGGCAAGCGTTACCAGTAATTCGATCAACGTCATGCCTATATTCAGTTTTTTTCGCATATCCAATAAGCACCAAACAGGTGAATCCACGGAGCAGACTATTTTGCAAGAGGGATTCTAACTGTTCCACGCAAGAAGGAACGATATTATCGACAAGATCCCGAATTCAGGAGACAGGCGGTACTCTTAGAAATATATTCTATTAAATCAATAAGATAGATGAATATTGAAACGGGGATAAGGCTGTCTGACAGCCTCCTATAGCTCGGATTGCGTGCCATCTGCACTTAACAGGACACATTCACCCCCACACGATGATGCGCCGACAGGCTTAGCCTGAATGACAAAATTATTTTGTGTGGGGCCTGTCTGAAAAGTAATTTTATACTGCACCGCACCCTGGGTGGGAGAGTCATTGTCGCATGTATCGTTCGCACCACCGGCAATCGTGGCGCCGACATACGTGAAACTATCGGAATAATAGCGATCCAGCGCCAGCGCGCAGACTCTCAAATCAGTCATTGCCTGCGCTTTATACGTATCGGAAAGATAGCCCTGGTAAGCAGGATAGGAAATCGATGCAATAATGCCCACGATGGCCAGTACGACCATCAATTCGATGAGAGAGTACCCATTTCTTGTGCTTTGCATGGGGGCTGCCTTCATCATAGCCATAGCCAATACTCCTCAAAAAG
>CAZNFE010000337.1:0-3804 GCA_964571945.1 uncultured Pseudomonadales bacterium | reverse complement strand
CGGTGATGTTGTCAGAGTAGAGATCGAAGGGCTTGGTGCAATCGAAAATACCATCGTGAAGGAATCTGGCACAACCGTAATCGAATAATTAACGGTCTTTCAGTAGCTGCGAACTAGAGCCCCAGAACGGCTTTTGCCATGATATTCCGCTGTACCTCGTTTGAACCGGCATAGATTGACGTCTTTCTGGTATTGAAATAACCGGGTGCAGCGGGTGCTGCATAGTCCGGACCGATCGGTTCGATATTCAGCCCTTTAATGGGACCCGGATTATTGAACGGTACCGCATAGTAGCCGGTTGCTTCCAACACCAGTTCTGTCAATTGCATTTGCAACTCTGTGCCGCGACATTTGAGCAAACTGGATTCAGGGCCGACATTCTTACCAGTCGCGAGACTGCTTAAGATTCTCAGTTCCGTAAATTCCATAGCCGAGATGCCAATTTCAGCTTCCGATATCTTGCGTCTGAACGTCTCATCTTCAATCAGCGGGTGGCCGTTCTCCTGTTCCGCAGCAGCTATACTCTTAACGTTCTCCAAACCAGCTTTCAAGCCGTGTGAGTAGGCATTGCCACGCTCAAACTCCAGCAGGTATTTAGCATAGGTCCAACCCTTACCCTCCTCTCCGATCAGGTTTTCGACAGGGACCCTGACATCCTGAAAATGAATCATATTGATTTCCTGATAACCTTCAGGAGGTTGATCCAGGGTTATTATGGGTTGTACTTCAATACCGGGAGATTGCATATCGATGAGCAGGAAAGAGATTCCTTTTTGACGAATTTCTTCGTCAGAGGTACGCACCAGACAGAATATCATATCTGCATACTGCCCCATGGTATTCCACGTTTTGGTGCCATTGACAACATAGCAGTCTCCATCCCGCTCCGCTTTCATTTTAAGGGATGCAAGATCGGAACCTGCGCCTGGTTCAGAATAGCCCTGGCACCACCATGTTCTGCTGGCCAGAATATCGGGTAGATATTTTTCTTTTTGTTCCTCGGTGCCAAACGCCATGATCACAGGTGCAACCATATTCTGGCCGAAAGCGATTACATGAGGCACATGGGCACGAGCCATTTCGAGATCATACAGATATCTCTGGGTTGGCGTAAAATCAGGTCCACCATATTCCTTTGGCCAGTTTACACCAGCCCAACCACGCTCATAGAGTTTCCTCTGCCAATATTCGTGATCTTCTTTGGAACCGGAGCCGTTAGGGCTGCGCTTAAGCCTTTCCTGCATATCCTCTGGCAGGTTTTCCTCGATCCATGCTCTGACTTCCCGCTGAAATGCAAAATCTTCTTCACTAAACGTGAGGTCCATGTAATTCCCCTGATATCTATACCGAATTCATCTGTTGCAATGCCAAATTCCCGGCATGGTTCATTATAGTGCGGTAGTGGTCTGAGGGCTAATCTGCATTTTCTACCAGGCTGCGAGCAATCACTTTCAGCGCCAGGGTTTCCTCGGTGCCTTCAAAAATTGATAGTACGCGAGCATCCACATAATAGCGGCTGACAGCACTCTCCTCGGCATAACCCATGCCGCCATGTATTTGCATTGCTTCGCGCGTTATCCACTCCGCTGCCTTGCAGGCAAACAATTTGACCAGACTGGCTTCAACCTGACCACTACCGGAATCCATCAGGCGTCCAACCGCATAAGTAAACTGCCTTGATGCAGTCAGGTAGCATGCCATCCGCGCCAACTTCACCCGTGTGAGCTGATAGCTGCCAACTGGATTGCCAAATACGTTACGATCATTGCCATAGTCAATGGCACTTTCAAAGGCAGCCTGCATAACACCGCATGCCCTTGCAGCCGTCTGTATGCGACCGCCGCTGAAACCACGCATGGTGAAATAAAAACCTTTCCCCAGGCCCTGCCCTTCACCAACCAAAGCATCGCCAGGGACAAAAAAGTCATCAAAAAACAATTCAAATGAGTGCATACCGCGGTAACCGATGGTGGCAATCGCCTTGCCGGTTAATGTGCCACCACCCGGCTGCACATACTCAAAATCATGGCCATCATATTCAGGTTTCTCCACCAGGAACAGGCTCAGTCCTCTATGCCCCAGGCTGGTATCAGGATCAGTTCTGGCCAGCGTCAGGAGTACCTTCGCCTTCCCCGCGAGAGTGCTCCATGTCTTACTGCCATTCAACCTCCAACCATCTTCTGAGGGTGTAGCTCGCAATCGAATTGAGGCAACATCCGAGCCAAAATCAGGTTCGGTAATCGCTATTCCTGATAAAGTTTCGCCGCTTGCCAGCCTGGGAAGCCAATGGGCACGCTGTTCCTCCGTACCACCTTCCATGAGGGATCGGGCCATGATTTCGGGTCTGGTAATGAGGCTTCCGGCGCCACCCAGGGAGCCACGCGAAAGTTCCTCAGTCACTACAATCATACCCAGATTGTCTTCGTGATCGTCAGGTAACAATCCACCATATCTCATTGGCACAGACAAACCGAAGCAACCTAATTTCTTTAATCCATCTATGATGTCGTCAGGAATAATCAGATCTTCACGATGTATGCGCTCCGCCTGGGGTTTGACCACCGCATCGGCAAATTGCCTGAAAGTAGACCGCATCATCTCCTTTTCATCATCGAGTTGGTATGCACCAGTCATTCCACCGGCCAGTGAAACCTTCTCGCCCAGGCCAGCTAATACAGCAGCCGACATTTGCGTCTCCAGGTATTCGTTCAGTCCCTGATCGACAAAGAGAGCATCCAGGTCCTGTTTCGGAACACCACTGTCAGCTCTTCTGGCATCCAGTCGGGTTCGACAATTGCTAATTGCCTCTGCTGTGAAAGCCAGTGTCAGCGCACCTTCAATCCCGGATCCATCCGTGAGGTTCATTCCGTAATGAATCAGCGATTTCGCAGCCGCTAACTCGGCAGTAGATACGGCAAGATCGAAGCAGACCAGTTGATTTTGATCAAGACGATCACTCCTGACACGGCCATCCACCAGGCAGCGCCGCCTGACCCGACTGAGCGCCATGGCTACCACTTGTTCTGCTGATTCAACCCATTGCATTGCATGATTCATATCCCGATTATCCATATTACGTTCTCGATGCTGTTGATGCAGAGGTTCTGTTTGCAACGATTTTCAGAAATGACTTTGAGTGCAACTCCGACAAGGTGATCCCTGTTGCTATCACCTCTGCTTCGGTAATTGCTCCGCAATTGATACCACTCAGGAAAAAATTCAGCAGCCCTTGTCCGGTTGCAGCATCATCGAACACGTTGCCAACCATAGACGCCTGGGCCGCCTGATCAATAAATGTCTTCAACCGGTTACCAGCGGCTTCAAGTCCGGTCAGAAAGAAGTAGTAAACAGCCGCAAAACGTATTGGTATCTGCGCCGGATTCAAGTCCCACCCCTGATAGTAGCCGTGCCTGAGTGAGGAAGTGATATTGTCGAAATGCAGCTTCCATGCCTGATGTACAACCGCCAGATTCTCTGCGATCTGATGTTGATCAAGTGGTGTATCGTTACCACCACGATGGGGTGCTATTGGCATGACGTTGGTTATCCCATCTGAGATAAAGACTCCGGTACCGGCAAGACTTACCTGAATCATGTGGCGTGCAAAATCTGCAGCGGGATGTGTGTGGGACTGGTGTGTCGAGGCAATATTCGCACTGGACGTGTAGTCCATGGTGCCAAAAATGACGCTCCTGCACCTTCCTCTGGCTGCGCTCACCAAACCGGGAATTGCATTGCGTCCATCCGGAGTAAATATGGACTGAGTGGTTTCCACCATGATTTCAAACTGAATGGCGCCCTTTT
>CAZNFE010000336.1:0-3807 GCA_964571945.1 uncultured Pseudomonadales bacterium | reverse complement strand
CCTTTGAGGGGCTCCCGATCGAAATACCTCCGGCTTTACCGGAGGATTGTTATTGGCGGAGTATCTGGAGGAATATCAGTGGCGAGATCAAAAAGCAGTGGTGAATGGATTCGAGAGCATGAAGGAGACAAGTATGTCAAGCTGGCACGGGAAGAAGGCTATCGGTCACGCGCCAGTTACAAGCTGCTCGAGATCCAGAACCGCTACAAACTGATTCGACCCGGTATGTGCATAGTTGATCTCGGCGCTGCACCGGGTGGCTGGTGCCAGGTGGCCGCTAAAGAATTGAAATCAGCAGGACGACTGATTGCGCTGGATCTTCTGCCGATCCAGCCAATCAGGGATGTTACCTTGATTCAGGGTGATTTCACCGACGATAAAACATTGCAACGTCTGATGGAAGAATTGGCAGGTCAGAAAGTAGACCTTGTAATCTCGGATATGGCCCCCAATTTAAGTGGTATGAAGGCAGTAGATCAGCCTCGAATGGTATATCTGATGGAGTTGGCATTGGAATTTGCAGGGTCTATGTTGATACCAGGTGGTTGTTTTCTGGTCAAGGGATTTCAGGGTGAAGGAATTGATGCTTTCCGACATGCGATGAAATCGATGTTTTTACGTGTCAGAACCTGCAAACCAAAGGCCTCCAGAGCCAGGTCACGTGAGTTTTACTTGCTGGGTAGTGGCCTGAAATGATCTGATCGGAAGATTGACGGACTGCGCGTCCGATGGTGAAGTCAATTAAAGTATAGTAAGGTTGCAATTCTCTCCCATTCTGGGATGGAGCGACCCATAAAGAGGGTAATCATTTGAACGACATGGGAAAAAACCTGCTGCTGTGGCTCATTATTGCAGCGGTATTGCTCACTGTATTCAATAACTTCAGTGTAAGACAGGGACCTGAAGAGGTGGATTATTCTGTTTTTGTCGAGTGGGTCAATCAAAATCAGGTACGCGAAGTTACGTTTGACGGATTGGTCGTCAAGGGTAAAAAGTCTACCGGGGAGAGTTTTGAGACAATTCAGCCGCAAGTAGGTGATAAGGCACTGATTGACGAGATGATCGATCACAATGTCAGCTTCAAAGGCAGTCGACCAGAGCAGCAGAGCATCTGGACTCAATTACTGGTGGCCAGTTTCCCGATTCTGGTCATTATTGCTGTATTCATGTTTTTCATGCGTCAGATGCAGGGCGGTGGCGGTGGTCGAGGCGGGCCGCTGACATTTGGCAAAAGCAAGGCAAAACTACTGGGTGAAGATCAAATTAACACAACATTCGCCGATGTGGCGGGTGTAGATGAAGCGAAGGAAGATGTTCAGGAATTGGTCGAGTTTCTGCAGGATCCTACCAAGTTCCAGAAATTGGGAGGCCGCATACCGCAGGGTGTCCTGATGGTGGGTGCGCCAGGTACCGGTAAGACGTTGCTTGCAAAGGCAATTGCCGGGGAAGCAAAGGTTCCCTTCTTCTCAATATCGGGATCAGATTTCGTGGAAATGTTCGTGGGTGTCGGGGCATCACGGGTTCGCGATATGTTCGACCAGGCCAAGAAAAACCCGCCTTGTATTATTTTTATCGATGAAATTGATGCTGTGGGACGTCACAGGGGCGCAGGGCTGGGTGGCGGTCACGATGAGCGTGAACAGACCCTTAATCAACTGCTGGTCGAAATGGATGGCTTCGAAGGCAATGAGGGAGTCATCGTAATTGCAGCGACCAACAGACCCGATGTATTGGACCCGGCACTTTTAAGACCGGGTCGATTTGATCGGCAGGTAGTTGTTGCTCTACCCGACATTCGCGGCAGAGAACAGATTCTGAAAGTCCACATGAGAAAAGTACCCGTAGGTGAAGATGTAGAACCGTCTTATATTGCACGCGGTACGCCAGGGTTTTCGGGTGCTGACCTGGCGAATCTTGTGAATGAAGCCGCCCTCTTTGCTGCACGGCAAAAGAAACGCACGGTCGAGATGGAACAGTTCGAGCAAGCGAAAGACAAGATCATGATGGGTACTGAACGAAAAAGCATGGTCATGTCAGAGAAAGAGAAAAAAAATACAGCTTATCATGAAGCTGGTCACTGTATAGTCGGCCGGTTGGTGCCCGGACATGACCCGGTTTATAAGGTAACAATTATACCGAGGGGACGTGCTCTGGGTGTAACCATGTTCCTGCCTGAAGAAGACAGATATAGCATGAGTAAACAGATGATACACAGTCAGATCTGTGCCTTATTTGGTGGTCGCGTAGCTGAAGAGATAACCCTTGGAAGTGAAGGGATCACAACCGGAGCATCTAACGATATTCAGCATGCAACAAAACTGGCGCGAAATATGGTAACCCGTTGGGGGTTGACCGAACGTCTCGGTCCGCTGATGTATGAGGATGAAGATGAAGAGGTATTCCTTGGCATGAGTGCAGGTTCGAAGCGTGGGCATGTCTCTGATGAAACCGCCAGTGCTATTGATGAAGAAGTGCGAAGCATCATCGACAATTGCTATGAAAAAGCGAAAAAAATTATCGATGAGCATCTGGATGTGCTTCACAATATGGCAGAAGCATTATTGGAATATGAGACAATAAACGCGGATCAGATTGATGACCTGATGGCTGGCAGGAAGGTCAGGCCTCCCGAAGACTTGAATGATGATAATGACGTCGGCAAACATGCGCCGGAACAGAATCCGCAACAGGGAACACGTCATACCGGATCTGTAGGTGGTCCGGCTGG
Source organism: uncultured Pseudomonadales bacterium (assembly GCA_964571945.1). GTDB lineage: Bacteria > Pseudomonadota > Gammaproteobacteria > Pseudomonadales > Azotimanducaceae > JASJXV01. Next base: position 1,079 of record CAZNFE010000336.1, on the reverse strand, counting down.
TGAGCACTAGTTTTACCGAGTGATCTGATTAAGTAGTGTGTCAAAAGGGTTGAAATTGAAACAGGCAATTTCAACCCTTTTTTGTTCTGGAATTGTGTGATATGGACAAATCAATTTTATGTGGGAGTCGGAAGCTTGATATCTCTTCATCTGTGGTGATGGGTATATTGAACATCACACCTGATTCCTTCTCTGATGGAGGGCAGCTACACGATGGTGAAGTGCTGCTACTGGATCGGGTCAGGGCAAGAGCTGAACAGATGATACTGGAAGGAGCACAGATACTGGACGTGGGTGGGGAGTCTACTCGACCCGGTGCTCAGCCGTTGTCTGTCCAGCAGGAGCTGGATCGGGTTATGCCGGTGTTGGAGTTACTGGCGGGAGAGTTCGATACCATCATCTCAGTTGATACAAGCACTCCGGAGGTAATGCAACAGGCGTCGGCAATTGGCATTCATATGTTAAACGATGTTCGAGCACTTACTCGGGATGGTGCCATAGAGATTGCCTCTGCATCGGATTTACCGGTCTGTCTTATGCATATGAGAGGACAGCCCACGAATATGCAGAATGACCCGCAGTACACAGATGTGGTCTCGGACGTGATTGATTATTTGAAAACAAGAGTCCAGGTATGTATTGATGCGGGTATCAGGCATGATCAGCTTATCATCGACCCTGGTTTTGGTTTTGGTAAAACGACCCGCCATAATCTGGAATTGTTACGCAACCTGAATAGGTTCCGGACACTGGGATTGCCAGTCCTGATAGGCTTATCGAGAAAGAGGACCATTGGTGAATTGACTGGCCAACCGGTAGATCGAAGAGTCGATGGCAGTGTAGCTGCTGCGGTGATCGCTGTGATGAATGGTGCTAACATTGTTCGGGTTCATGATGTGGGTGCCACAGTGGAGGCACTAAAAATTGCCGATGCGGTCAGACAGGTGTGACACGGTAACATTTCGCAGTAGCACTCGATGGATAGATGGAGATTTACAAGAGTGAAAAAGAAATATTTTGGAACGGATGGTATTCGTTGGCGGGGCGGTGGAGCGCCGAGAGCGACGGATGTAGCCTGA
>CAZNFE010000335.1:0-3825 GCA_964571945.1 uncultured Pseudomonadales bacterium | reverse complement strand
GATTTGACATCCTGAAACTGTAACTGATTGAGCGTGTAGTAGACACCCTTCAACGCCATCAATTCGTCATGAGTACCTATTTCCCTTACGGCACCGTGTTTCAATACCAGGATGCGATCTGCCTCCTGAATAGTTTGCAGACGGTGGGCGATCAGGATGCTGGTTCTGCCTTCCATGAGCTGCTTGAGCCCGCTTTGAATCAACTGTTCGGTCTCTGTATCGATACTGGCAGTCGCCTCGTCCAGAATTAATATTTCAGGATCTGCTGCCAGCACCCTTGCGAATGCGAGCAGTTGCCTCTGGCCCTGGGACAGATTTTGACCTCGTTCCACTAACGGGCTGTCATAGGTCTGGGGGAGTGTTTCTATAAACGTGTCCGCACCGACCAGTTTTGCTGCCTGGATGGCTTTCTCTCTTGTGATGTCTGGTTTACCCAGGATGATATTGTCCAGGATCGTACCTGAAAAAATGTGGAAGTCCTGGAGCACAACGCCTATTTTTCGCCTCACATCCTGACTGTTGATCTTATTCAGGTCAATGTCATCAAGAAAGATGGTACTGTTCGGAAAATCGTAGAATCTGCCTAGCAGTCTGATGAGTGTACTCTTCCCGGAACCGGTCGGTCCCACGATAGCAAGTTTTTCTCCGGGTTTGATTTCAAGTGATACATCGAGCAGCACGGGCTGGCCATCATCATACGCAAAGGTCAGGTTTTTGAATTCCAGTTTGCCCTGAAGACGAGCAGGTAACTGTACCGGAGTTTGCGGTTCGGTCACCTGTTCAGCCCAGTCCAGTGCCTGAAAGATCCGTTCTGCACTCGCCATAGCCCGGAATAGTACATTGTACTGTTGACCCAAAGCTCTGATTGGATTAATGAACATGGCGACAAATTGAGAGAATAAGATAACGCTACCCAGAGAAATTGCCTCCTGGATAACGCTGCCGCCACCGAACCAGATGATTGCAGCCAGTGCCACATTCACCATGTTGTCCATGAAGGCGCCATAACTGGTTTCCAGTGAGATGGCATGCATCTCCTGATTACAATTATCCGTGTTAATTTTGTTATAGACAGAGAAGTTGTGGTCTTCTCGATTACTTAATTGAACGACCGCCATACCGCTAAGGTTCTCTTGCAGATTCTGATTTAATTGAGAAACAGAACTTCGGATATGGCGATATACGCGACGGGTTGCCTGCCGGAAAAAGTAGGTTATTACTACAAACACGGGAACTGCGAGCAACAGGTATCCAGTCAATCGCATGTCGATTGAGAGCATCAGGGATAACGCAACGAAGAAAGGTATGAATTCACCCACCAACATGCCAACGCCCATGAATAGTTCGAACAGCGCTTGAATATCATTGGTTACCCGGGTCATTATCCGCCCCACAGCGACCTTGTCATAAAAAGAAGAAGGTCTGTGCTCCATGTGCTGGAAAAGATCGTGGCGCATATCCCGGAGTGAATACAGTACCGTTTTAGCAAAGGTAACGCGATGAAAGTGATACAGGGTATGGCAGATCAGCGTGAAGCAGCCGAATAAAAGGCAGGCCGATAAGATCGCTTCCAACCCGGTTAGCTGTTGTAACCAGTTATTTAATTCGATCATGCCGAAATCAGGAAGAACTATCCGATGATTACGCAAAATTATTGTGTCAATGACAACCCGGGTAACGATGACCGGCAGCAGAACGGCCAGAACGGAAGCGATAATCACCAGCAGCAGACTGAAACCAGCTAATTTCCGGTGCGGTTTTACCCACCGCAACAGGCGTCCGAGCAGTTCGAGATTGACATTTTGCCCGTGTAACTCAGCATCAAATATCGAATGATCCAGTTTGTCCGGAATAGAGTCAGTCATCGACGAGCGCCCCTTCCTGTGAGACAGGGGTATGGTTCAGGTGACTGATCAGGTGTCCGTGACGACTCTGTGCATGCTCCAATTCCGAGTAGAAGCCCCCGGCAGCCAGCAATTCCGCGTGAGTACCGGTTTCCACAATTTCACTTTCATCCAGCACGACAATACGATCCGCATGACGAGCGGTGGACACCCGGTGCGATACGATCAGTGTGGTCATATTGGCTCGCAGTGCTTTCAGACCGGACAGGATGTGTTCCTCTGTCTCTGTGTCGACGGCGGAGAAACAATCATCCAGAATCAGCACAGGTGTTTGTCTGATTAGTCCCCTGGCCAGTGCTGCCCGCTGCTTTTGGCCACCGGAAAGAGTAACTCCGCGCTCTCCGAGGATGGTACCCAGACCTTCAGGAAACTTCTCGATAGTCTCAGTTAACGCAGCGGCCTGCGCAGAATTCCAGATTTCATCTACCGTGCGGTTCGGATTGTCGTAGGCGATGTTTTCTCCCAGGCTGTCGGCAAACAGGAAGGGGTCCTGTAGCACCATACAGACCTGTTCTCGGAGAGATGCCAGCGGAAAGTTGTTGATCGGGTGACCATTTAACAGGATTTTGCCGCTGGTTGGTTCGAGCAGCCGAACCAGCAACCGCAGCAGCGTGGATTTTCCAGAGCCAACCCGGCCCAGGATGGCAATCATGTCCCCCGCTTGAATCTCAATATTGATATTCCTGAGGGCATATTTCTCTTTATCCTCGTACCGATAGCAAACATCCTGGAATGAGATAGCACCGGATAGCGGCGGAAACCAGCTGCTCGGTTGATCCTGAATTTCCGGTTCAGTATCGAGAATCTCGAATAATCTTTGCGCGCCCGATGCACCCCGTTGCCATTGTGTTACCAGAGAACCGACTTCACGTACCGGCCACAACAACATTCCCAGGTAGGAAAAAAAGGCGGCCAGTGTGCCGATTGTGATATCGCCATTTTGTACCAGGAAACTGCCATAGCCAATGATGATCAGAGTACTCGCACTGGCCAAAACGGGCATATAAGCGCCCAGCAGAGAAGTATTGGTAAACAGTTTCAGGTTGTAGTCAGCGAAGCGCTGGTTAACTTCTTCAAAACGGGTCACCTCTGCCTCTTCCTGGGCCATCGCCTGAACGGTTCTGATGCCGTTCAGATTTTCCTGGACGTAGGTTGATAACTCTGAGAAACCTTCCTGCACCTGATGGGAAAGAGCAAAGATTCGAGATGAATATCGGCGTGCCACGATGCTGATGATGGGTAGCGGTAACAGCAGCATCAGGGTCAATTTCATCGACAGACTGAACATGACGGCCAGGCCGATAAATGCAGTGAAGACCAGTATCAGCGTCATTCGGGTTGCACCGGCAACCACCATGCGAACAAGGGCGATGTCATTGATAGCCCTGGCCATCAGATCCCCGATGCTGTAGTGGGCAAAAAACCGGGGTCCCTGTTTCTGCAGATGATTGTAGATCCTGTTGCGGAGATCATATGCGGCTTCCATACCGATTCGTCGAATCAGGATGCGGCTACCGATCGCGAGAACCATCTGTGCAATGACACAGGCGATTATGCCGAGACAAGGATAAATCAGTGCATCCATGGCTTGATCAAAGTTGATGCTGCCGTTAGACGATTGCTCAGCACCGGAAGCAATGCTGTCTATCCCTTGTTTGATAAGCAGCGGAATTCCCGCTTCGAATACGCGCACCAGCAGCAGACCCGCCATACCTGACCAAAAAGCGAGGGCGTGTTTCTTAATATAGGGCAGCAGACGAAGCAGGGCTGAATTCATTGGAGCTTGCAATTCGAAATCAAGCGCTCAATGATAGCTATATCTCTGATGCAGTTCAAGGCACCTCGTCTCAATTTGATACTTGTGCCCATCCAACAATTGGGATATGTCTACCCGGTATAGAAAAAGCACTGTACAGGCATC
>CAZNFE010000334.1:0-3833 GCA_964571945.1 uncultured Pseudomonadales bacterium | reverse complement strand
CGAAATTGTGACCATACCGTAGGGTGAGCTGTTACTACCTTAGTCACTGCGGAAGGGTGACCGCCGTGCGTTTTCGTTTAAACGAGCCAATCCGGTAGGCGCCGTATTCCAGATGCGCAGGTATCCGCTGGTTGTTGGGCTTATTCTCGTACTGCTGGTTTTACAGATTGCCCACGATGCAAATCCGAGTGTCTGGACCTACTACAGCATCGAAAAATTCAACTGGTCGCCCAGGCAAATCGGTTACTCCCTGGGTTTTGTAGGCATTATGGTAGCGTTGGTACAGGGGGGGCTTATTCGAATTGTTATTCCGAGAATAGGTGAGAATCGAGCCGTCTACCTTGGTTTAACACTCATGGCGATCGGCTTCGCTGGTTTTTCAATCGCAGATACTGGTTGGGTGATGTATCTGTTTATCCTGCCTTTCTCCATGGGAGGACTCGCTATGCCGGCGCTGAGGAGTATCATGTCCAATCAGGTACCCGAGAATGTACAGGGTGAATTGCAGGGAACTCTAACCAGCCTGATTAGTCTTACTGCAATATTCTCGCCCCTGCTCATGACAAATCTGTTCGGATATTTTACCAGCCCTGGTGCACTCTTCTATTTCCCGGGGGCACCCTTTTTACTCGCTGCCGTTCTTGTAGTTGCTGCAGTGGCCGGATTCAGCCGCGTGCTATATGCAAATTCAAAAAACATGCAATACTAATTAGTTCTTATCCAGTTGCGATACCATTTATTTACGATATCTAACTGTCCTCTTCAGCGACCTTGACAGGATTTGATTTTAAACTTTCTATCAGGTCAACTGGCAGTGGGAATACGATAATTGAACTCTGGTCTCCCGCTATTTCAGTCAGCGTTTGCATATACCTTAACTGCAAGGCCTGGGGTTGTTGGGACAATACATTGGCTGCTGCTAACAACTGCTGTGACGCTTCCATTTCACCCTGCGCGTGAATGACCTTCGCTCTTCTCTCTCGTTCTGCCTCTGCCTGTTTGGCAATCGCTCTGATCATACTTTCATCAAGATCTACATGCTTAATTTCGACATTGATTACTTTGATGCCCCATGCATCTGTCTGCTCATCCAGAATCTTCTGTATCCCGGCATTGAGCTGATCCCTGCTGGCAAGCATTTCATCCAGTTCATGTTGTCCAAGAATCGATCTCAGCGTGGTCTGAGCCAACTGATTGGTTGCCTCGAAGAAGTCTTCCACGTTGATGATGGCTCTTTCCGGGTCAACTACACGAAAATATATTACCGCATTCACCTTAACTGACACGTTATCCCGCGATATCACGTCTTGTGTTGGAACGTCATACACAAGCGTTCGCAGATCCACTTTAACGATTTGCTGAATAATCGGTACAACGATAATGAAGCCTGGCCCCTTGACCTTCTGAAACCTTCCCAGGAAGAAAATAACCCCTCTTTCATACTCACGTAATACACGAAATGTATAAAGCAGGATTACTACGACCACTACTACTGTAAACAGTACCCATACCATGTTACCCATAATTCTGATCTCCCTTTTCCACCCTGAGATGTAATCCCCTGACATCCACCACTTTTACTTTATCGCCTTTTTGTAAGGGTGAATCGCTGGTAGCGTTCCACAATTCACCGTTAATCTTTATCATGCCCTCGACTTCAATATCATCCATCGCTATACCGACCCCGCCAATCATTGTTTTGATCCCTGTCACGACCTCTTTTTTTCTGATTTTCATGGCCAGGTGAATGGTGATGAAGATAAATCCCAACGAGATCAAACCTGTTATTACCAACAGGGGTATGCCGATCTGAAATGCGCCAAAATCTGTATCAATTAACATAATTGAGCCCATGATAAATGCAACGATACCTCCAAAACCGAAGATCCCAAAACTGGGAACCATTGCTTCTGCGACTATAAGCGCTACGCCGAGAATGATAAATGCCAACCCTGCATAGTTAACGGGCAGCATCTGCAATGCGTAACCCGCCAGCAACAGGCAAATAACGCCGACTACTCCAGGTACACCAAAACCTGGATTATAAAATTCCAGGATGATGCCATAGAAGCCAATCATACCGAGAATAAGCACCAGGTTCGGATTAGTAATTACCTTCAGAAATTCGGTGCGCCAATCGGGATCTTCCACATGGACGAACTTGCCCATGGTGTCCAGAACATACTCTCCTGAATCCATCGTCAGTACTTTTCCATCCATTTGCAGCAGCAATTCATCCAAATCCTCAGCAATGAAATCAACGACATGCTGCTCCAATGCTTCTTCTGCTGACAACGATGCCGCCTCACGAACCGCGCTCTCAGCCCACTCCGCATTGCGTCCTCTGAGCTCAGCCAATCCACGTATGTAGGCAATGGCGTCATTAACCATCTTCGTATCCATGGTGGATGGTTGTTTTCCCTCGGCTGGTTCTTCATCATCCGGATTTCCAATGGGCACCGAAGGTATACCAATCTGGACAGGAGTCGCCGCACCAAGATTTGTAGCGGGAGTCATCGCCGCTACATGACTGGCGTAAAGGATATAAGTACCGGCACTGGCCGCTCGTGCACCGCCCGGATATACATAACTGACAACTGGTATCTGTGCGGCAAGAATTGTCTGAATTATCTCTCGCATGGAAGTATCCAAACCGCCGGGTGTATCCATCTCTATCACCACTAATTCAGCCTGCAGAAGTTGCGCACTCTGCAATCCGCGCACGATATAATCACTGATTGCCGGTCCGATCGCATCATCAATTCTTAGCACCCAGATTGCGCCGGGCGGAGGGGTTTCGAAAGATTCCAGCGAGTGCGCATACGTTCCGTAACCCAGTGCGAAAACCAACAGAATGTATTTGATGCTTCGGGATATCCTGTGCATGTCAACACCTCTCGTCTTCATGCATGTCCTTGTGATAGCTTAACCCCGTTGACATCAATAAGCACCTCAATTCAGCAACACTTCAGGAACTCAAAACACTATGGCAGATACGGCGCAGCAGTCGGGCCGAGTTGGGTTTTAAGGATACCCTGCACTTCCCCAACAAATTCGCACAGCAATTTACGGGTTTCCCTGGGATCAATAATGTCCTGACCAGTTGCTTCTGCCGTTCGAAACGGTGATGCGATTGCCTGAAGGCCTGCCTCAATCTGTTTCAGTTTCGCTTCCGGATCCGGTGCTGACTCAATTTCCCGCCGGTAGGCTGCTGCCACACCCCCTGAAATGTGCATTGATCCCCAACTTGCGGATGGCCATGCGTAGCGACGAAAGATTCCAGTGGGTCGATGGTGGCACTGACCTGATACACCATACAAACGTCCAATTACGATGGTTGCCCAGGGCATTTTGCTGTTACAGATCAGCGATACTAATCTTGCACCGGCTCTTTCGATTCCCTGTTTCTCCGATTCCAGCCCCACCATAAAACCGGGTTCATCCGCAAAGCTGACAATTGGCAGATGGAAAGTATCGCAGAGCCGCAATAACCTGCCTGTTTTTTCACCCGCAGCAACATCCGTTGCACCACCAAGATACCTTGGATTATTAATCATGACTCCGATCGGATAGCCATCAACTCGTCCCAATCCGGTAATTCTTGAACGACCGTACAAAGGGGAGAGTTCAAAAAAGGATTCCTTGTCCAAAACAGCATCGAGTATTTTGTGTGCGTTAAAAATCTGCCGTCTGTTCCTCGGAATGATGGATATCAAATCTTCATCGGCCCTGTCGGGGCTGTCATTAGTCTCTACTCTGGGTGGTAGCTCCCACACATTATCCGGCAGGAAACTGAGAAACCGCTTCATCTGCCGGTATGCATCTCACTGGGC
>CAZNFE010000333.1:0-3837 GCA_964571945.1 uncultured Pseudomonadales bacterium | reverse complement strand
CACAAGGTAAGGCGAAAGGCAGTAGAAAAAGGCCTGCTCTCAGAAGATGCCCAGGTGACCGATCAGGAAATTTGTTCGTTTGTCATGAAAGCAGGCTTCAGTACCGCTGAGAAACTTACACAGATTTCGGGCCGCGGTGTTGGTATGGACGTGGTGGATAGTGAGATTAAACAGCTGGGGGGGAATGTAACGATCGACTCCACTTCGGGTAAAGGTACTGAATTTACAATTCGGATACCATTTACGGTTTCCATTACCCGGGCGTTAATGGTAAACGTGATGGATGAAGTGTATGCAATTCCCCTTAATACCATAGAAGGCATAGTACGTGTTAGTCCATATGAACTGGAGGCCTATTATCAACCGGATGCACCAGCTTTCGAGTATGCCAGCCAGGCCTACAAACTGGTTTATTTGGGTAGGGTACTTGAGAAATCGGGAGATCCAGACCTGAAGGGTCAACTGGCACTACTGCCGGTACTGCTTGCCAGAAGTGGCGGCCAGGCTGTTGCATTTCAGGTAGATCGGGTAATCGGTAGCCGCGAAGTGGTCGTTAAGTCAATAGGCCCTCAGTTTAACGAAGTGACAGGCATATCGGGTGCGTCAATTTTAGGTGATGGGAGCGTTGTGGTCATTCTGGATTTGATGGCATTACTTCGAGCAAGCTATGAATCTGACTTGCAAGCCAGTCTGGTGGCAGAAGCACCCATTGAATCACTGGGTCGGGTTCGCACGGTGATGATAGTTGACGATTCAGTGACCGTACGAAAAGTAACGTCCCGATTGATAGAACGGCAGGGGTGGGATGTCGTTTTGGCCAAAGATGGATTAGAGGCAATGGATCAGTTGCAGGAAAGTCTGCCGGATGTTGTGCTACTGGATATAGAAATGCCTCGTATGGATGGCTTTGAAGTTCTTCGTGCAGTCAGACATGATGAAAGTATGCACGACCTGCCGATTATTATGATTACCTCGAGAACAGGTGAAAAGCACAGGAAACAGGCGACCGAATTAGGAGTTGATCGCTATCTTGGCAAACCATTTCAGGAGTCCAGCCTTATAAGCACGATCGAAGAAGTGCTGGCTGAGAAGAATGGGTAGCAACCGATGTCTGAAATCATCGAAGAATTACCAACGTATCTGATTCCGCTACAGAAGAATAATATTTTGCTACCCGGTAGTACGGTAACCGAAATAATTCCGTATGAACCATTGCAGCGTATACAAAATAGCCCCGAATGGTTTTTGGGCATCCTGAGCTGGCGGGGCGTTCAGGTACCGGTAATTTCATTCGAAATGCTTACCAATGCCAGGGCCAGCTTCTCACTGATGAGCGTTTCCTCGGCCAGCCTGATTGTCTGTGTCACTCTAAGTGGCCAGGAAGAGATACCCTATTTTGCGCTGGTCGCCCAGGCATTACCGCGATTGATGCGCCTGACGGCCGAAGAGTTGCAGGAAAGTGAAGAAGAGACCGTTGCAACCGAGTTAATGCGGATACAGTTGAATGGTCAGCCTGCGATCATCCCGGATCTCGATTACATCGAAGCGAGTCTTGAAAAGCTGGATATGAACTAAATCGAAGAATTATCCGGAGTAGTGTTTGCTCGCAGGTCTCCCCAGGTCGATTGTAATATTCCCAACCCGATAACTGGCGCTGTTTCAGCACGTAGTATCCGCGGGCCGATTTGCACTTTAAGATAGCCATGCTGGATTGCTGAGGCTGTTTCTGCAGAAGAAAACCCACCTTCAGGTCCTGTTAGCAGGCATACTGAATTCGGAGCGGTTCTGCTATGAGGAAAAGCAGCACCGTCCGGATCGAGCATGAGTTTCAGTTCCGCGTCTTCCCTGATCAGGTGCTCGGATAGATGAGCAGGTTTTTCAATTACTGGAGGGATATTGCGTCCGGACTGTTCACAAGCACTTGCGATGATTCGCCGCCAATGCACGAGCTTTTTGTCGGCTCGATCGCTATCAAGTTTTACTGTGCAACGTTCACTGTGCAGGGGTGTGATCCGGGTGACACCGAGTTCCGTGACTTTTTGTATTGCATAATCCATGCGATCACCTCGTGACAATACTATTCCGAGATGTATGTTCAGATCGGATTCCCGGTTCAGACCAAGGTAAGTCTCAATTTGGACAGTAACCCGTTTTCCTGACAACCGGGTGATATGCGCGGCGTACTCACCTCCGGAGCCGTTGAAGAGCGTAATCGGAGTACCGATACCCAGTCGCAGAGATGACATGATGTGCCTGGATACAGACTGTTCCAGATCCAGTTCATCTTTGAGATGGAGGTCCTGAGATACGAAGAATCGATGGCTGCTCATGGTTTTCACTCGTCGGAAAATCCTGACTGATCAGCGTCTATTATGGCGTACTTTGTGTCATGCCCAGGTTATTGCAAATACGCATAGCCGCACCGGCTTTGTTCAGTGTATAAAAGTGAAAGCCGGGTACCCCCGCAGCAAGTAGTCTTTCACACAAACCGGTTACCACCTCTTCGCCAAATAGCAGGATACTTTTCTTGTCATCACCGTAGGACTCTAGTTGTTTACAGATCCAGCGCGGTATCTCTGCACCGCAATTTTCCGAGAATCGTCGCAAACCGGAATAATTGGTTATGGGCATTATGCCAGGTACTATTGGAATGGAAATACCTGCTTGAACACATCGGTCAATGAACCTGAAATACGCATCGGCATTGTAAAAATACTGTGTAATTGCACTGTTAGCACCGGCATCCACTTTCATTTTGAAATAATGGATATCCATTTCTACGGAGGCCGATTCTGGATGCACCTCCGGATAAGCAGCGACCTTGATGTGAAAGTAATCTCCGGTGGTTTCTCGTATGAAGGCAACGAGTTCGTTGGCATAGTGGATACCACTGGTGTTACTCATGCCGGAAGGTGTATCACCCCGTAGCGCAACGATACGGTTAATTCCGCTGGCTTTGTAGGATTCCAGTAACTGGCTGATACTTTCTCTGGAATCAGTGCCAAAGGAAAGATGTGGCGCGACATCAACTCCGCTGCTGATGGATTTCAGGACTGTTTCCCTGGTACCTTCACGAGTAGAACCACCGGCACCATAGGTTACCGAAAAAAACTCCGGTTTATATGTTGCCAGTTTCGATTGAACGCGCGCTAACGATTCGGCCCCCGCGGCAGTCTTTGGAGGATAGAATTCGAAACTGAGATGATTTTCACTGGTCGAAGTCATTAAAGAGCTGCTTTTAACAAGTCTACCTTGTCGGTACGTTCCCAGGTAAAGTTCGGCTCTTCACGACCGAAATGGCCATACGCAGCGGTGTCCTGATATATCGGTCGCTTCAAATCAAGCATCGTAATAAGACCTTTCGGTCGCATGTCAAAATGTTCCCGAATGAGTTCAACAATCCGTTCGTTACTGATTTTGCCGGTATTGAAGGTATCGACGCTAATCGACGTGGGCTCGGCGACACCTATTGCATAGGAAACCTGAATTTCGCACTTGTCTGCCAGACCTGCTGCAACAACATTCTTGGCGACATAACGCGCTGCGTAGGCCGCGCTTCTGTCTACTTTACTGGGATCCTTGCCTGAAAAAGCACCACCACCATGACGAGCCACACCACCATAGGTGTCGACGATGATCTTACGGCCAGTCAGGCCACAATCTCCGACCGGACCGCCGGTTACAAACTGACCTGTAGGGTTGATATGGTATTTGGTATTCGCATGCAGCCAATTGGCCGGTAATACAGGTTTGATAATTTCTTCCATCACGGCTTCCTGCAGGTCGGCAAGTTTTACATCCGGGTCGTGCTGGGTGGAGAGGACGACCGCATCAATC
>CAZNFE010000332.1:0-3885 GCA_964571945.1 uncultured Pseudomonadales bacterium | reverse complement strand
CAGATCGATTACTGGTTGCGCCGAAGCATTCGATCACTGACATGCTGCCTATCGGGCACGTAAAAAAAATCCAACAGTTACCGGGCGTCAAAGCCGTCGCCCACCAAACCTGGTTTGGGGGAACATTCAGGGACCCCGCCAACTCCTTTGCGCAATATGCTGTTCCTGCCAAAGATTTCATGGAAGTATATGACGATGCTGTGCTGCCCGCTGATCAACTGGACGCCTTTATCAATACTCGAACGGGAGCGATTGTCGGACGTGAACTTGCCGATGAATTCGATTTGAAAGTGGGCGACAAACTGCCATTGATCCCCAACATCTGGTACAACAAGGATTTCACCCGTTGGGAGTTTGACCTGGTTGGCATCTATGAAGGGAAGGATGAAAAGGTCGATACTCGTCGTCTGTTCTTTAACTACAGTTTCTTTGATGAGTACCGGGCTTTTGGCAACGGATTGATCGGCAATATAGTGGTATCCGTTGAAGATCCCGATCAAATTTCCAGCATTGCCAGACAGATTGACGAACTCTTTGCTAACTCCAGAAACGAGACGAATACCACAACGGAAAAAGAATACATACTCGGTTTCGTCAGGCAACTGGGGGATATCGGTTTGATAGTGAACGCGATCCTGTTCGCCGTATTTTTCACTATATTGTCGCTTACGACGAACACCATGTCTCAGGGCATGCGGGATCGAATCCCGGAACTGGCAATTTTGAAGACGTTAGGCTTTCAGGAATTGACCATCCTCTGGCTGATATTGGGCGAGGCAGTTTTCATAACCTTGTCCGGATCGTTAGTCGGAATGAGCATGGCTGCAGTATTTTTGCAGTATGCAGAGCAGATCATGCCTTCTATGGCGCAGTTGGGTGCTTTGAGCATCAGCGTGCAGGTCTTTGTGAGCGGCGTATTCGTAGCTGTGCTGATTGGGGTTTTGGTTGGATTGCCTCCCGCAATTCAGGCCAAACGTGTGAGCATAATAGACGCATTGAGAAGCCAGTGATAACCAGGGAGACCCTCTCATGAGAATACTCCGGCAGACTATCGCTATAACCTGGATGAACCTGAAAAATATCCCATCCCGGATTGGCTCCTCGTTGGTGATTGTCGTTGGAATTGGTGGAGTTGTTGTCGTATTGGTGTCATTGCTTGCTATGGCACACGGATTTGAATCCACCTTGAAAGGAACCGGACACGCAGATCGCGCATTGGTTCTTCGTGAAGGCTCAACTTCCGAGATCAACGGCAATATCCCGCTGGACCAATATCCGGTTATTACCAATAAGCCGGGTGTGGCTCACGTAGACAATGAGCCGATTGCATCGATGGAAACCTTTGTTACCGTGAAACTGAAAGAGAAAGGCAGTGACGAGGTGTCCAGCCTGCCCATCCGGGGAGTGAGCGAGAAGGCTTTTCAGGTTCGCCCTGAATTTGCGATTACTGAAGGTCGCCAGTTTGAAACCGGGAAATTCGAGCTGATTGCAGGTACTGGCGCGGCACGCAGAATCGACGGTCTTGACGTGGGCAACACGATACGGATCAGGGGTGATAACTGGTTTGTGGCAGGTCACTTCTCGACCGATGGCAGCGCATACGAGTCAGAGCTTTGGGCAGATGAACGCTTAATCGCCCAATTACATAATCGGGGTAATACTTTTTCATCTGTGTTGGTGCAGCTTGATTCAGATCAGAATTTTGATTTATTCCGTGATCAGGTAGCGTCCGACCGGCGCCTGGGTGTCCACGTGCAGAGAGAATCCGATTATTACACGGCACAGTCAGAAAACACCACGCAGTTAATTGAAGGAATTGGCCTGCTGATTGGATCAATCATGTCAATTGGCGCCGTTTTTGCGGCATTCAATACGATGTATTCAGCTCTGTCCTCCAGAACGATCGAGATAGCCACTCTGAAAGCCCTGGGTTTCAGCCGTGGTCCGATCTTCTTCTCGGTGTTAATCGAGTCCGTGCTGCTTGGGCTGCTCGGCGGAATCAGCGGCGGATTAATCGCTTATCTGGTATTGAATGGCTACACCGTATCAACCGTGGGCGGCACCTTCACTCAGATTAATTTTGATTTTATGGTGACAACGGATCTATTGGTTTTTGGCATCGGTATTGCTGTATTGCTTGGACTGGTGGGAGGAAGCCTACCCGCAGTGAGTGCGGTGCGACGTTCGATCATCGCGGGCTTAAGGAAGACCTAGCCCTTAACTCGCGCAACGACTTCTACAATCGCCAGATACTCACCCTGGTCAGCCTGGAGCACATTCCTGCTGTCCCGGCCCGGTGCGCCAAGCAGTGGCATTGGCACATCAGCAGCCAGTACTACTTCCTCAAATTTCAGCCAGGTACGCCAGCCATCCTGCATGAGATCAGCATATTCAATTTCTACAATGTTGGTATGTTCCCAGTGGTTACGCCACCAGTCCCTGGTGTGGAAGGACCAACATTCGGTCGGATCCCAGAAGCAATTGCCCCGCTCATCCTTGTCTGTGAAATAGGCGGGTGGACCAGACTCGAAGTCCTTACGCAGGCCCGGATTCGACAGTCCGATCTGCGCACCCGATTTCAAGAAACCTGCAAAATAACGCAGGTAAGTATCACTCGTACCATAATAGGTAAATGAATCGATACTAATCGCTGCATCGAAGTAACCACGTGCATACGGTAACGCATGGGCTTCTGCACGGATTGGAGTGACCAGGTGTTCTACCCCGGCGCTGGCGATGCGTTCGTAATTGTCCTCGGCTCTTATCCAGAGGTCATTCGCCCACACTTGCACTCCGAATTCTTTCGCGAGGAATATCGAACTCAGGGCAGTGCCGCAACCCATATCCAATACTCTCATTCCGGGCTGGAACGTCATGTGGCTGCTCAGGGATTCTGTCAACCAAAGCGCATTCGGACCCATTTGATTCGAGAGTATCCACTGCGGGTCATATTTATTCGAGCGGGGGAAACGCACGTCCGACAACTTCTGCCGTGCTTCTGCACTGGTAATTTTCAAGAAGATCTCCCGGTAGAATCAGCAACCAACAACAGTATAGTACAATAGGTATCGATGCTTTGGTAACGACCACTAATAACACAAAACACAAGTGAAGGGCGTATTGACGAAATGCGGATTTAGACCGCTCGTTCGTGACCGATCAGTCGTCCTGGCTGATCTTGTGTAAAAATTGTTTAGTCCCCATTTCCGCTACAATGACTGGAATTCCACTTATTCAGCTATTGATCAGCTGCCAGAAGTGTTTTAATTCAAGCTTGTAATTCAAATAACGGAGAGGCCATGTTGTGAAACTAAAACCACTGATGACAATGATCGGCAAACTGCGCCAGCCCTCAGATCTGGTTGGTAATGTGCCATTAGGCCAGCGCATGATCGCCGAGGTAACAGGCGGATCGTTTGAAGGTGATCGCCTTAAAGGCACACTGGTCACACCAGGCGCAGACTGGATTCTGATGGGGGCAGGGGGAATCGGTCACGTTGATGTGCGTCTTACGCTGAAGACCGACGATGAGGCGTTCATTTACATGCAGTATGTGGGTAAACTGGTGTTCAATGAGAAGGTGGCAGAAGCTGCGCAACAAGGGAAGGGTACCAAATTCGGCGATACCTATTTCATGACCCAGCCAAGATTCGAGACAGGTAGCCCCGATTATGACTGGCTGAATTCGATTGTAGCAGTTGCCGAAGGCCATCTGGTAGAGGGTGGTGTGGAGTATCGTGTGTACGAGTGCCAACACGACTAGAAGGAGGCGTTAGCGTTTACACGACCAGGTTCACCGGCAGATGACCGCTGCATCAGTTTTGTTAGAAATTCCAGATGGCGCCAAGCTGCACAAACCAGTCGCTATAGGTAGTATCAATGGCG
>CAZNFE010000331.1:0-3890 GCA_964571945.1 uncultured Pseudomonadales bacterium | reverse complement strand
CGCAAAGTGTGAGATCCAGGGAGTTGAATTTGCCTGACAATTCTCGGTAACTACATCAAATCCCTATATTATCCCCTTCAGGGATAGCCAAGTTTCCGGATTGACAGGAGCAAGTCAATCGAATTCGAATCAGTTCTGAAACGTCTATATATCCATCTTTTTTAAAACATATTTATTGTCAATCGGATTACATACCATTGCCTTACAAAAAAAGCGGTTTTTTTGTGAATCTGGTTACCCATATTGTAAACAGCGCTTTCAACGCCAGGCTTCCAACTGGCGGCGAGGTGCTTTATTCTTACTCTGATCAGATCCGGGTGTCTGCCGTATCGGATCCCCCTCTAGCGTAAAGGAGAATATGATGAGAAAGCTGCCCCTGATGTTAACAGCAGCCATGCTGGCTTTCATACAAGTACCCCAGGCCAATGCCTCGCATCACGAAGATGCAACATTACAGGCGGTGATCGCAGGTGCACAGAGATCCGAGGCAAACAAGGCGAGAGATAAGTACCGTCGGCCCTACGAGACACTGCGTTTTTTTGGCATACGCAAAGATATGACTGTGATCGAAAGCTGGCCCGGCGGTGGCTGGTATACCGAAATTCTCGCTCCCTACTTCAAGGACAAGGGGCAATTAATTGCCGCTACCTACGATCGAAATCCGGACACGCAGAAGGCCTGGATGAAGAGGTTAAATCAGAATTTCGATGACCGGTTTGTGGCTCATCCCGAGATCTTCGGCAATATTAAAGTAGTCGGTTTGCTGGCATCCGCCAATCCGGATCTTGCACCCGCTGGAAGTGTGGATGCCGTTCTCGACTTCAGAAATGCCCACAACTGGATCAAAGCATCTCCAGACAATATGATTATGGCCTGGTACAAGGCACTGAAACCGGGTGGAATTGTTGGGCTGATTGATCACAGAATGGATGATGACAAGGACTACAACCCCGATAATGGATACGTTCACGAACAGCAAATAATCGATCTCATGGCCAGGCACCGTTTCGAACTGGCTGCCAGATCCGATCTGAATCGGAACTCGAAGGATACCAAGGATCACCCCAGAGGGGTCTGGACACTACCACCGACACTCGCTCTCAAGGAACAGGACCAGGACAAATATCTGGCCATTGGTGAGAGCGATCGCATGGTTTTAAAATTCGTAAAGCGATAAATACAGCAATTGAACGCTTTGACGGAACCGGCCTAATGGCAATACTGGAAAGCATCCACCTCGAGGGGACTCACCGGGAAATCGGGCTGCAGCACGGCAGACAACTCCGCAACCGAATCAGTCGAACGGTAAGTTTCTACAACGACGTCTTGTTCCAGAGCAGATACGATCTGATTGAAGAGCAGGGTTGCCTTTATCTGACAAAAATCGACCAGTTCAATGAAGTTTTTGCCGATGAGATAAGGGGTATTGCGGAAGGTTCCGGTCAACCGGACTGGCAGATTGCCGCACTCAACGCTCGAACAGAGATCTACCAGCGGGTAGATGCGTCACCCAAGACGGAATGTACCGCATCATTCTTTCCTCAGGCAGGTTTACTCGGACAAAACTGGGATTGGATGCAACCCCTTCAAGAACTGATCGTCGTGATGCAGATTACGCGCCCGGATGGCCACCAGATACTGCAGATGACAGAACCAGGTATCATCGGTAAGATCGGATGCAATTCGAAAGGCATTGGCGTCTGCCTGAACATCCTGACAGGTGGCGCGAATGCACCGCAGGTCCCGGTACACATTCTGCTCAGGTCTGCTCTGGAGAGTGATTCACTGGAGGAATTCAGGGCTATCCTGGACAGCACGCCAATGGGCACCTACTCCAATATCCTGGCGGCAGATTGCAATGGTGACTTTCTGGATGTGGAAATATGCGGAGATCATACCCACTATCTCGAATATCAAGATGAGCCCATCGTTCACACGAACCACTTTCTGAGCGATTACGGAAATACTACCGCTGAAGCAACTGACGAAAAGTTTGCCAGTTCAAGACACCGATACGCCAGGGGCAATCACCTCTATAATTCCGTTAGTTCTGACATAGAGAACTTAAAGCTCCTGTTAGCCGATGAAGAAAACGCACCATATGAAATTTGCCGGGACTATCGGCTGGTGGAAGGTAATATTGTTGGTACTGTCGCATCCCTCATCATGGACTTACCTAATCGTGCGCTGCACATCACCCATGGTAAGTGCAGCAGGAACCCATGGCAGTGCATGACATTCACTTGATCGCTTCAGTCGGCCACCAACACCAGTGTGCCCGTGGTGGATAAGCTGCCTCCGGTACCATTGACCACGCAAGTACGCGCACTGGTCTGTTTGCCAGGTAGTCCGTTAACGCCATCCTCAGCGGTGCCGGAGAGTTGCCGATAGGCTTCGATCAAAAGCTGCATGCCGTACATCCCCGAGTGATTAAAGGACAAACCACCGCCATTGGTATTGATGGGTAATCTGCCACCAGGTGCCGCATCACCATCCTTCCACAATCGATAACCTTGACCCCGCGGTGCGAGACCCAGCATTTCCATGGTGATCGCCGCAGTAACCGTAAACGAGTCATATACCATAGCCATTTCCATATCCCTCGGTCCCATCCCCGCCATCTCGTAGGCTGCCGCAGCAGATGCCAGGGCGGAGGTAGCCGTGAAGTCTTCCATCTCCAGCATATTGGAATGACTCATGTTCTCACCGGCGCCAGCTACCCACACGGGAGCGGTCTTCAAACTTCGAGCTATCTCCGGTCGGGTTAAGAGTACTGCCCCGCCATGATCGGTTACCAGGCAACAGTGCAAAAGCGTTAGCGGCCATGAGACTATCCGCGCGCTTTGCACGTCTTCAATCGTTATCGGGCCACCTGCCTTATGGGTTTCTTTGGAGTGCATTACTGCTCTTGGATTCAACGTGGCCCAATCACGGGTCACCGTGGCAACATGGGCAAAATCCTCGGGCGTTGTGCCGTAGACATAATTGTGCCGCGTCATTGCATGAGAATAGTTGGAGGGTGCACCGGATAACCCATAAGCAGATGTCATCTGTGCAGCCGGAGAATTATCATTGGCGCCGCCACGTCTCGGCCCACTGCCACCCACTTTGCGCATGGAATAACCATTCTGCCCGTGACTGATCAGCGCAACATCAATGATACCCGAATAAATCGCTGCCATGGCGTGGTGCACATGCATCTCGAAAGAACAACCACCCACCTGCGTCGTATCGATGTATTTAGGATGAATACCCAGGTGTTCTGCCAGTTCTGAGGACCACCCGGCAGAAAAGATGCCTTCGATACTCGAAATGGGTATACCGGTCTGCTCACTGACTGCCTTGATTGCCTCAATGTGTAATTGTATGGCAGTTTTGGGTTCTTCCAGATAGCCTATCTCGGTAGCTTCTGCGGCTCCGACGATAGCTGCCGACCTGCTTAGCCGAGTGCTCATGCGCCCTCCTCCGCTACCCGCCAGAAAGGAATGTGGATATCATCGTCTGCTTTTTCAAACTCCACCTTAACCCTGCAGCCAATTTTTATATTCTCGGGGTGCTCCGGATCAACACCCCGTAACACCGTTAGCATGCGACCCCCTTCCTGTAAATCTATATAAGCAGTGACAAATGGGGCTTCTTCAGCCCAACCCCCAAACGCACGGTATTGCACAGCGAAGGTGTGTAAGCGACCTTCACCGCTGCCTTCAATCCACTCGAGTTCAGTGGCGTGACAGAATGGGCAAATATGTCTTGGATACCAATGGATGCGATTGCAACTGGTACATCTGGGTAACATTAACTTGCCTTGTTTTGTCCCTTCCCAAAAAGGTTGGGTATGCGGACTCGGTTTTGGAACAGGCTTGGCATAGGCCATGGAAAGTCTCCATTTG
>CAZNFE010000330.1:0-3911 GCA_964571945.1 uncultured Pseudomonadales bacterium | reverse complement strand
TAGCACGTTACCGAGCGCACAGCCATGCGTCAAGGTTATTACCTGATGGAGTAAGTGACTTGTAGAAAAGTGGTTGGTGAAGTTATAAATACTTGTTAGGCTCTGTTACCCAATGTATTATCCGGGACATCTGATTGATGTTCCCTGTCCATCAATTATAAAAAGAGAAGAGTGTGGGGATATCCTTGTTTTTCAGTTCCAAAGATAACCGATATGTCGAGACCCATAAGAATTGAATTTCCTGGTGCGGTATACCACATTACCAGCAGAAGCAATGTTGGGCAGTCTGTATTTTGCTGTAATGCTGATCGGGAGATTTTCCTAAGCGCGTTGGGCATGGTAACCAGGAGATTCGGATGGTTGACGCATGCTTTTGTGTTAATGGACGATCATTATCATCTGGTCGTCGAGACTCCTGATGCTAATCTGTCGAAAGGTATGCGCCAGTTGAATGGCGTTTACACGCAATACTTCAATCGGGCGTACGGGCTGATTGGTCCTTTGTTTCACGGACGATTCAAAGGAATTTTGCTGGAAAAAGAGACTTATCTGCTCGAGGTCTGCCGATACGTCGTACTGAATGCCGTCGGCACTGGCAAAGTGAAATCTGCAGACAGATATCGTTGGAGTAGTTTTCGCGCAACGGCTGGCCTGAAAAAATCTCCCGATTGGCTGCATACAGATTGGATACTATCCTGTTTTGGGCAGCCAGGACGTGACAGTGAAAAAAAATATCGCCGTTACGTGATGCAGGGGATTGGCGACACTTCGCCACTTTCCTCGACAACTCAACAGGTGCTGCTGGGTAGCCCGGACTTTTTAGAAAAGATGCAACCATTACTGAATAACAATGTTCTGGCAAAGAAAAAACCGAGACGTGCGGCTCGTCGACGCAGTCTGAGTCGTATTTTCAGTGATCTGGATGGGAAACCTCGCAGTTATCGTAACGAACTTATTTGCAGGGCCCATATTGAATATGCCTATACCCTGACAGAGATAGGAGAGCACCTCGGGTTGCACTATACAACTGTTAGTAAGGTTGTAAACTCTGGCAGGTGAACCGGTTCTGAATCAAAGAATTGATGCTTTTCTTCTGCTGCAGGTGAAGGTATGCTACGTCGATGGTAATCAGGCCGAGTCTGCCCGATTACGGAATTGGATATGCGTTACTTATAGATATAGCAGCAGACAGGGGCGATTTGTGTGAGCAGAATGCGAAAGGTGGTAGAAGCACAACAGGAAGAAGAAATAGATTTAACGCCCATGCTTGACGTGGTGTTTATTATGTTGATCTTTTTCATCGTTACAGCCACATTTGTGAAAGAGATCGGGCTGGATGTAAGTAGTCCCGACAAGGCTCAGGCACCGAAAAATGCACATAAACAGAGTATTGTTGTGCAGATTAGCAGTCGCGACAGAATCCGAATTCGAGGCAGGGATGTTGATTTCAGGGCCGTCAGAGCCAATATTGAGAGATTGCATGCTGAAAATCCCGAAGCACCGGTAGTCGTTCAGCCCCATCCCCAGAGTACCACCAATACATTGATTCATGTGATGGATGCTGCGCGACAGGCGGATCGCAGTATCAATGTCTCCATAGCTGCCGGTTAACTGCGGTTGCCCGAAATCGTGTGATATGAATGTTAGCCACAGGGGACACGGACGGTTCTTCTGGGCAATGCGCTTGCCCCCTCCTGGTCATTCTTGATGGTGCCCTATTTTTGGCTGATATCGTTGCTTCATCATACGCAAATTAGATCCGGGGGAATATGGAACTAGTACTCATACGGCATGGTTTACCCGAGCGAGTGGAAACCAGGGATGGTTCGCCTGCGGACCCTCCCTTGTCAGCCATCGGCATACAACAAGCATCGAGTATGGCGAATTGGCTTCGCAATGAAGGTTTTCAACGCATCTACGCCAGCCCCATGCGTCGCGCCCATCAGACAGCTGAACCGCTTGCTGAATTGTGTGGAATGCCCATTCACCTGGATCAGGGTGTTGCCGAATATGATCAGGATTCGGATACATACATCCCCGTCGAGGAACTCAAGCAGGTGGACTATGCTGCCTGGAAGTCACTAATGGCTGGAGGTTATAGTGATCCGGAAGGTTTTGCGGCATTTTGTGAGCGTGTGGTTGATACGATTGAAAAAATAGTGATCAGCAATTCAGGGAAAAAGATTGCGATCGTCTGCCATGGCGGCGTCATTAATGTCTGGACTGCGCATGTAATCGGATTTGAGCCCAGATTATTCTTTAATCCGGATTATACCAGCATCAATCGATTCATGGCTGCAGGCAGCGGTGAACGATCAGTAATATGCCTCAATCAGGCAGTTCATCTCTGTGCGCCGGTTTAGACCGGCATGCTGAATTATTTCAGCCAATCTGGATGCTTTGACCACCATCAACCGGCAGATTTACTCCCGTTATGAATTTGGCTTCATCCGAGGCAAGAAACAGGGCAGCATAGGCGACATCCCAGGCAGTGCCCATTTTTTTCCCAAGCGGAACTCTGGCATTGCGCTGGGCGATACGTTGCTGCTTTTTCTCCACGTCGTCAGATCCATACACTTCAATTGCCATTGGCGTATTCATTAAGCCAGGCAGAATGCAATTGGCACGTATTCCGTATCGGGTTCCGCTATTGGCCAGGGATTGTGTAAATGCGATCACACCAGCCTTGGACGCCTTGTAGGCAAGCAATCCCGATGATGCAATCGCAGCCACTGAAGATATGTTGACAATGCTGCCGCTATGTTGTTCCCGCATGACAGGCAAGACATGTTTGCACGTCAGGAACATACCCTTCAGATTGACATCGAATATCCGGTCCCAATTCTCTTCACTCAAGCTGGTGGGACCGGCGTCACCTGCACCGATACCGACATTATTATGCAGGATATCAATCGTTCCGAATTGTTCTACGCAGGTCTGAGCGATACTGCGGCAGTCAGCTTCAGACCTGATATCCGCCTGAAGTATGCGGCATTCGCCACCCTCCCGTTCGATCATTTCACCAGTTTCTGCTGCAGAATCCAGGTGTTGGTCGACCAGCAACAATTTCGCTCCCTGCCTCGCAAAAAGCACAGCAGTTGCTCTGCCGTTGCCAATGGTTTCACCGGGGGTCTGACCTGCTCCAACCACAATAGCCGTTTTATTCTTAAGTCGCATACTCCCTCTCTCCTGGTTGCCGGTGGATTGATTGCAGCGAATTTCGCAGTCGATCACAATCAGCGTTGCCGATCATCAACCGTTCTATCTGCTATCATGTACTGGATTTTATCCGTATTGCAAATGGCTCATGCTCGGTTTCTTAGTATTTATCATTGTAATCATCGTGCTGGTGTTGCTCTTCAGATTGCAACGAAGGAGAGAAATTGATTCCTTCAAGGATGCGAATTTCGCTGACTTTGTCGAATTTGATGGCGAACAGAACAGTTCCGTAGCCAACCCGGATGAAGCTTCTGAGATAGCAGTTAATGCTCTTGCCGCTTCTGCCCGGGCTATTGAGCAAAGGGAGACCCGTGCAGACAGCAAGGATCATGCGGAAGCAGCCTTATATCAGAAACGTGATGCGATCTTCGATGAAGTTACCCGCGCATTCCTGCTTACTTTGTACGAGGTGTTGGCGAATAATTTTCAGGTGCTGGTGCATGTACCGGTAGCAGCCCTGGTACGAAACAGGCGTGCGGAAAAAGGCCTGGTTGCAGCACCTGGTGAAGAAATTGATTTTGTTATCTGCCGGAAGACTGACCTTGCTGTGGTATGCGGGATTCAATTGCACACGAGTGCCGGTGATCGAATTGCGGAAATACTGAAACAAGTTGACATACCCCTGGTAAATCTAAAGGTTGGGGTCGATTATTCATCGGATGAACTGGCTGAGGAACTCGAGGGGGTATTAC
>CAZNFE010000329.1:0-3930 GCA_964571945.1 uncultured Pseudomonadales bacterium | reverse complement strand
GAAATAAAGATTCTGGTTGAGCCCTGAGGTTAGCGACTGCAGTTAGCTGACATTCCCGCTTGACCGGTATTCGCTGCAATTGACTACATCTGGCCGTGAAACGGCCGTGCTGCTTCAGGATGAGAATTCGTAGCGGTTGTCTGCAGGATATCGTCTATTATTTAGTGGCAAATTTGCTTTCGCAGCGTGCGAGCAGAAATTGGATTTACCTGAAAGACGGGTTTATGCTAGTGGTTTTCAAAGACAGGAAGGCCACATGTTTACGAAAGAGATGAGCAATGAGGACCTTACCCAACTGGCCACCAGCTTTCTTAAGGAGCAGGGAGCATGTGAAGTTGGCATTGCAACCAAAGAAACCCTGGCAGGTGGCCCACCTTCAACAGATCTCGAATACGTTTTGGAAGACGCAGAATCGGCTATAAGTTTTGCGGTGCCTCTCGATAAAGACAAAATCTACAAATTCCTGGCCAAGGAAGATCACGCCGCACATCAGGATGACAATATCCACACCGGATTCTTTGTCACGGGCCTTGCGGTTGGCCTGGCATCGTATCTGGACCAGATTGGCTATCCTTCTCATGGTGTGGATTCCAATGTGGTCTACCGCAAGGATACACCGCGAGGGACAAGAGATTTTAAGCCGGACATCTCCCATCGTTACCTGGCTGTTCGGTCCGGTGTCGGTTGGTTTGGTTTTTCTGGCAATGTCATGACACCTTCTCATGGCGCATCAGTCCTGTTGGGTTCGGTCATCACTACGGCAAAACTGACGCCGACGGATCCGCTGCCCGAGGACCAGAAGTATTGCGATGAGTGTCGGCTATGTTATGCAGCCTGCACTTCTCACCTGATGGACAAAGATAACCAAAGTACCGTCACCATGGGCGGTTATGAGTTCAGTTATCAGAAGAGACGTTCCTATCATCGTTGCGATCTGGTATGCGGTGGATTCACTGGTCTATCAAAAAAAGGCAGATGGTCGACCTGGTCTCCGGGTAGATTTCCGATTCCTGAAGACGATCAGGAGTTTCCGGGTGCATTGATGGAAGCCACACAAGCCTGGCTGAAGAGACCTTCGATCGATGATGGTGGCTTCCGTCATCCTCAGGCTCCTGGTATGCGAAGGCTCAATTTCACCTGCGGGAACTGTCAACTCGTCTGTCACCCGGATAAGAATGAACGAAATCGGCGATTCAAACTCCTCTCTGGTAGTGGTGTCGTTATACAACATCCTGACGGGAGCATTGAGGCGGTGAAACCGGACCAGGCAAGAGAGCACCTTGATGCCCTTGATGATGAGCAACGTTCAATGTATGAGCGAATCATTTAATTGTGCATTAATGTGTCTTGCACAAATGAACGCCATTCCTAACTTGCTGCGACTCATCTTCCGCCTGATCCGCAAGCACGCCCTCGGCTTTATCCGTTTCATCGCCAAGAACCGCGCCCTCACAAAAGCTGCCAAAGCAAGGAATGGCTGATCCTGCGGATAGTTGGACGGTTGATCACATGCTTATCGGTCTCCAGGTGCCATAAAGAACCAGATAGGTTGTTTTACATCGGCATCACGCATTGCAGCCCTGGCTGCCAGGAGCAGCTTGCCACCTTCAGTCTTGTCGAAAAACCAGCGAGTTCCCGACCAGGCCGCGGGCACATGATCACTGAGTCCCAGTGCGGCCATCTCGTAGTAGCCACGAATGTCCTGAGCGACCCGGGCAGGGATTCCCGGAATACCGGCTTCTTTCCAGGGCGTTCCCTCGGTGACACGAATCATCGCCGATAGTGCGTCTTCAATATCATCAGCACTGACGGCGCGACCCGTTGCGGCATGGTTTTCAAATTTCTCAATTGCACGATCATAGGCAGGACGCAAGCCTCTCACTTCGTCCAGCGCAGGATGCAGATCAGCATTCGTGCGCGGTGGAAGCGGGCAGGCAAGCACCTCGCTTTCATCATCTTCGATCGCTTCGGCGAATTCTTCAAAGACAGGCTCCGTCGCTTCAAATAGCTTGAACGCGTGTTCAAGTACGCGATGTTGAAATTCAGGATCACCGGGTTTGCCCAGCGGGCGTCCCAATGGGAAGTTGCACCAGAGCCCTCTTGGCGGCGCGGTACTTTCAATCTGTTTGCGAATGGAACCAAGCGCAACGGTTGCTAATCCTGCGGCTTCGAAGACATGTGCCAGCGTACTCACGGTACGTGTACACAAGGGTCAGACGGGTGTGAGAATAACGACATCGACACCATGTTCCAGCAGCAGTTTGGCGCCTGCCGGTGCACTATCCATTCGAATCGCGGAGAGATCGAACTGATTACCGGCGTAGGATAAATGTATGTCAGAGACCGCACCAATCTTGCCGTCGGCGGCGAGTTCATCCAACCGATCTATGGGAATAACCGTATTGATATCACTGGCAAAGCCAATGGTATCGAAGTTGGGACTCCAGTGGCCTGTCTGATAGTCCCTTTGCTTGCCGTCTAACACCCTAAAACCGGTATCATTGGGGCCGAAGTCCTCCTGATTCGCATGGTGCAAAGATGCGGAAGTGACCACCGCTACCTTGGCTGTTGCAAGATCTGGCGGTGTCGTAAACGCAACTGTATCGAATACAGGCGCTTCTATGTTTTCAGCCATTGCCTTAACGTCTCTGTCTGCCATTCAATTCTCCTGGTTCTCTATGATTGAAAGTGAACCCCCCGACTCTGCCGGGGAGATTGTTTTTAAGTGGCTGGAAGTTAGCCGTAAACTATTCACGGATTGTTCAATCTCCGAACAGGCGATTGCGGATTTTCAGGGCCGTATCCGGAAAATCAGTGAAGAGCCCATCAACCCCCAGGGACATGAAGAACCTGAGCTCTTCTTCCGGTGAATCGAATACTGTTCTTGGATAGGCGTCATTGCGCAGCGTCCATATATGAACCTTCAGTCCCCGCTGATGTGCCGACTCCACAAGCCCCGTTGAAAGACCATCCGGTCCCATAACCAGCCGCTTGGACACCCCAAGACCATCGGCATAGGCTGCCAGTTCATTGAGTGAAACGCTGGGTTTCAGGCGGCCGGTGGCGTCCCGATCGGTTGCAGGTTCCACCAGTTGGATCAGTGAGAAGGCGGTGGTTGAGTTGAGCAGGCGCAATGTATCCGGGTCGAAGGACTGAATAAACAGGGGAATGCCAGATACCGTCATCTTGTTGCGTTCCAGCAAACCAACGAGAATCCCGACCGGGTTGAAACCCAGTTGTTTGAAGTACTGGGGAATTTTCAATTCCGGATAAAGACCAATGACACGTCCCTTTTCAGCCGCCTTGCGGCGCACAAGATCAATCACATCCTGGAACGTGGGAATGCTGAATTGATCATCATGTTCCCGGCTGCGTCCTCTGAAAGCCTGGCGCGCCCTCAATTGTTTAAACTCAGCAGTTGTCAGGTCTTCGGAAAACCAGTCCGTTCTGTCACCCAGGGTTCTTCGCCGGTCGGCGAATTGCTTGAGATCACTGATATTGGTTGTGGTGCTGAGATAGTGGTCGTGACGGACTACCAGAACACCATCCCTGGTCAGAACCAGGTCCGGTTCGATGAAGTCAGCCCCCATATCGATTGCCAGAATATAGGCTTCAAGGGTGTGCTCCGGCAGGTAGCCGCTGGCACCTCTGTGGGCGATGATCAAGGGACCCGCCCCTCTCACGGGGAACGATAAGACCCCCAGGATGAGTAGGATCAGGACCTTCAGCAACCGGTTATACACTGGGGGTGACGAACCGTGCGTCAATCATGATGCCGACCCGGACTATTAGCGGATAGCCTGCTTCCCAAACCGGAGGAATGGCCGGAATGTTTCGTATATGGCTCATTGTTCCATCCCTTCTATGCAAATCTGAACACAGTATATGATTTGAAAGTCGTCCGCTCAAACGGATTGAAGTCGATCAACC
>CAZNFE010000328.1:0-3936 GCA_964571945.1 uncultured Pseudomonadales bacterium | reverse complement strand
TGAAAAGAGGAAGCCGAATTGTACCGACTGCGCCATCAGAGTCAAGTAAATCGGGACAGGTAAATCGGGGACAGTTTACCTATTGCAAAAAACGCAATGCTTAATTTTCAGCGTTGCACAAATTGCAATAGGTAAACTGTCCCCGATTTATCCAATTCAGACAAGGGCTGCAGGCACCTGGACAATATTGCGTGCGAGTGCCCTTACTTCGGATGAATTATTGATAACAACCCCTAAAGGTAACGCATTATCATGCAAGAACCTTTTCAATGGGGTTAGCTGCTTTGATCGTGTCGTGACACCAAATTTGATTTCAATGGGGAGCACACCAAAGCTCCCGGTTAATATCAAATCGATCTCCGCACCATGTTTGGTTCGATAGTAGTAATAGTGCCAGTTGGTTGCGTTGGTGCAGTGCACACCCTTAATAATTTCCTCAATAATATAGGACTCAAAATTCTGCCCCACATTGGGTGAGCGAACTAATTTTTCTCTGCTGTTGATATGGGAAAGAAAGTGATTTAAGCCAGAATCTCTGAGTATGCCTTTTGGCATTTTAACAATGGATTTACTCACTGACTTTTCATACGACGGAATCATTCTCCAGACAAATGTTCTGTCTGCAATGTCCAGGTAGTCTCTTATGGTCACCTCAGATGTGTCTAACGACCTTCCCAGTTGCGCTTTGTTAATGACAGTGCCAGATAGCGCTGACAAAATTGAAACAAAGCGTCTGTACTTTACCGTATCCAGTCTGGGGAACAATTTTCGAATATCCCTCTCAATGTACAGCTGAAAATAGTTCTGCATCCAAAGTTGAAAGTATTCTTCGTTATCCGCTAACACCGGCTCGAGGTATCCGCCTCGCAAAAATTCATTGAGAATATCTGCACTACTATCCGTACTCGGCAATTCTTTCAAGGCAGGCACGGTTGCCGGAGATAGTTCCGTGTTAAATATCTGATAAAATGGTGGTAGCGGTTTTTGATGCAGTTCATTCCTCTTCAGTGTACCAAGCTCTACAATCCCTAAACGACCTGCCAGTGAATCACTCGCCTGACGCATCAACTCCGGAGAACTGGATCCCGTTAAGATAAAACGATTCTTTTGCTTGTTGTCCGCATCAATCACACCTCTTAACGTCTTGAACAACGCGGGAAATTGCTGGGCTTCATCGATGATAATCTGGCCCGGGTATTCCTGAAAAAAGAAATCCTGGTCAGATGAAATAAAATCAGCATCACCCGCATTTTCCAGATCAAAATAAGCCCAATCTTTCCGAGTCTGTTTGGCCAGGGTGGTTTTACCTGACTGGCGAACCCCCAGAATCAATACGGCAGGGAACATGTCAAGCAAGGCATTCACTTTAGCTGAGCTGTTTCTTTGCAGCATCCAGTTCACCATCTCCCCTAATAACCGGTAATATCCTTATGTTACATTAGGATATTACCGGTGTAAATGGATCGAATCCAGGATTACGCGGAGAGTATCGGCAAGTAAATCGGGGACAGTTAAATCGGGGACAGTTTACCTATTGCAATTTGTGCAACGCTGAAAATTAATCATTGCGTTTTTTGCAATAGGTAAACTGATGGGATGGACACTCCAGCATAAGGCATCGCAATGTGCCAAACTTGAGTTTCAAACAACAAGTAACTGGAGTGTCCAAGATGAACGATAGCGTAATTAGTATTGACCTGGCAAAGAATGTTTTTCAGGTGTGTGAATTTAATCAACATCGCAAGCCGACTTTTAACAAAAAGGTAAAACGAGCAAAGCTTCTGGATACTGTCCGGCAACTACAATCAACCCATATTGTGATGGAGGCCTGCTATAGCTCGAATTACTGGGGGCGTGAATTTCAAAATATGGGGTATACGGTCGGGCTAATCCCTCCCCATCAGGTAAAGCCGTTTGTGGTTGGAAATAAGAATGACCACAACGATGCGATTGCCATAGGCGAAGCTTCATTTCGTTCCACGACCGTGTTTGTACCGATTAAAACGCTGGACCAGCAAGACATCCAGAGCCTGCATAGAGTACGGGAACGACTCGTTAAAAACCGCACAGCTGTTGCCAATCAAATGCGGGGATTGTTATCAGAATATGGTGTTGTGATGGAGAAGAAGCTGGCGGTATTACGCAGCGAAATCCCCTTCCTGCTTGAGGATCCGGATCAGCCGATCACGGTGGTCGCAAGGGATTTTATTGCTGAATTATATGCAGAGCTATGTGGTTATGATCGACAGATCAAAAACAAAGAGATTGCAATCAAGGAGTTGCTTACATCGAACGATGACTATCAGCGGGCGTGCGAAGTACCGGGCATCGGACCTATTGTAGGTAGCGCAGTGATCGCCACAGTGGGGAATGCCAAACAGTTCAGGAATGGCAGGAACCTGGCAGCGTGGATTGGTTTAACACCCAAACAATATGCCAGTGGAGATAGTTCGCGGATGGGCGGTATGAGCAAACGCGGCAATCGAGCGTTGCGACGATTGTTACTTCATGGGGCCCGTTCTGTGGTCCAGTGGAGTGAAAACAAATCAGATGCATTGAGTGTTTGGATACAGGCGCTGTTAAGAAGAATGCATTACAGCAAGGTGGTGGTTGCTGTGGCGAACAAACTGGCGCGGATGCTGTGGGCGGTGTTGTCAAAAGGTGAGCATTATAAAGCGCCAGGGCTTGCGCCAGCGTAAACGGAACACAGAGGAATGAGTTAACTAAAAGAGGAACCCGCCAACGGTGTAATCCAGTGATGAATAAAACGGTATCGACTCTGCCAGAACCTGAGGGGACAGAGGCCATAAAAGGCCTGTAAACTGAATAGGAGGGAGAGTCATTCTTGAAACTCATCAGGGCTCAACGCAAGAGCGCGTTATTAAAGAAGCCGAATATATGTCAAAACCGTATACCACTGGAAAACAATGTACCGGCAGGAAGGAGAGGTATCCTGATCACAAGATAGACACCGCTACCTATGGCATGAACGCGGTGTAAATGAAGAGAAGCAATCAGGCAAATACTACCGCCACCCTCTACTTATTGGCGGTAACGGTAGATAATTGTCAAAATAAGCTTGACCGGGGTGGAGTGTCCATATATGTCCCCGATTTACACTTGATCCTGAGTGATAGAGTCGCTGTCTCACGCACAATCGGGTAATCTCGCACATTATTGCTGATCCCAAGCGGCTAGAATGATGAAGCTTTTCAAAAAGCAAAAACGGCTCCGAATAATCGGGGTTTCAATCGACTGAAATAGAGAAGGATCTTTATTATGAGAGAACTGACGAATCAGGAAGTAACCGAGGTGAGTGGCGGGCTAGCCGGGACACCGATTCCGTTTACAAATGGGTTTATTCCTGGAGCTAATTGGCCTGGGGGTGCGCCTGGTGCAGTAGCGGGGGTTGTTATGGCCTGGAATGGAGGTGTTATGCTTGGAAATCAAATTAACTACTTTAACTCCAACGTAACGGGGATGTCCCTTGGTGAAGCTATCTACAGAACGGCAGATAGTTGAAACTTGATATTAGCCTTTGACTAGTATTTCAAGTCTGAGGGAGAATAAATCTGTTCAAATCGGTGTAGATGGATTTAAAGACGTATGCTTCTGTTGAATGAGCCTTTCTCAGACTTGATATCAACATGAAAGGATTTGATAGATGACAAAATCAACTTATGAATTTCAGTTGGTCAGTACACGACAAAAAGTGAATCTGATTCTCTGCAAATTGGCATTGATCTTGGTGATCTTAAGTTGTCTCGGTATTTTGATTCATGATACTGAATTCAACCCCCAAAACGATCTAATGTTTTCTTCTGGAATCATGCAAGCAATTTTTGCCTATATCAATCTGATGACGGTAAAGGTTGAAGTATCTGAGCTGTTTGAACCACCTATTCAGTGGAAGGGATATGAGTTTTTCTGGATCGG
>CAZNFE010000327.1:0-3949 GCA_964571945.1 uncultured Pseudomonadales bacterium | reverse complement strand
AGGCCATGTCAGGTGATCAGGATATTGGCTGGCTTGAAACTTTACGGCAGGCGATACGTGGGCTGATCACTGTGGGTCATGACCGTGTTATACATCGTGGCTTGTACAATCCTTGTTTGAATAGTAGAGTAACTGTCGCCGAAATGAGTCCTTGAATGAGCTCCCTATGCCAAAGTGTGGTAGTGCCTACCAAATTGTAAGCAGCAGGAAAGATGCACTGCGTGTACTCTTGTTGTTGTGCGTACTGGCTGCACAAAGTCTGGTGGTTGCTCACTTTGATCAGCATACCTCTGGCGTGCACGATCCGGCCTGTGTTACTTGCAACTATGCCGGTACCATCATTGGTGGCCTGCCGGTACTGACATTATTAGTTGTGGTTTTAGTCAAGGGTATACAATCTTTGCCTGAGCGCTCGCTGCCGATCATGGCTGTGGCCCTGACCACACCACCCAATCGCGGTCCTCCCATCCTCTCCTGATTCAGTAATTAACTTTTGTACTCAAGAGATTGAGCTCAATTAACTGATGTGGAGAAAATTCATGAAAATACGCTGGCACATTATGCTGCTCCTGTTGGCATCAGCCAACATTGTACAAGCGGGTACCGAACCGGACCTGGACTCAATTCGCGCTGAGCTGAAGAACTTGCGACAAGATTATGAACAACGAATTAACGGCCTTGAACAACGACTCAGAGAGGCAGAGGCCCGGGTAGCCGCAGCAGAAGACACAGCGAACGAAGCGCTGGATACCACCGAAGATCTAGCCAGCGCACCACCGACCCTGCCGCCTTCGGCATTGAGTGATTTCAATCCGGGTATCGGCGTAGTACTGACCGGTACTCTCGCTGACTTCAGTAGTGATATCCAGTACGATATTCCGGGATTTCAACTTGGTCCGGATGCGGGTCAGGGAACCCGAGGTATTGGCCTGGGTGAATCTGAAATTAACATGCAATCGAATGTTGATGACAAGTTCTTTGCTAACTTTACGCTCGCTGTGGCCGATGAAGATGGCGCAACAGCGGTTGAACTGGAGGAAGCCTATCTGCAGACGTTAGCAATGCCTGCCAATCTGTCACTGACCATGGGGCGCTTTTTTTCCAGCGTTGGCTACCTGAATGGTTTTCATGCACACGCAGATGATTTTGTCGACAGACCACTGCCGTATACGGCTTTTCTGGGTGGTCAATATCTTGATGATGGCATAAAAGCTAGCTGGCTTGCGCCGACAGAGCGATTTTTTTCGTTGGGTGTGGAGTTGCTGCGTGGTGCTCATTACCCCGCTGCGGGTGCCGGCCATAACGGCATGGGTGTATGGACAGTATTTAGTAAAGTCGGCGGTGATGTGGGCAATAGTGCTTCCTGGAAAGCAGGGATTTCATATCTTAATGCCAGTGTCAGAGGCCGGAGTACCGAAAACATGGGTGAGTTTACAGGAACATCGGATCTTGTCGGGCTTGAATTTGTATTCAAGTGGGCACCCGAGGGGAATCCTGTTGTAACAAACCTAAAATTGCAGGGTGAATATTTTGCTCGAAATGAAGATGGGTTGTTTACCGGTTCAGCCTACCAGGGTGATCAGTCAGGCTGGTATTTACAAGGGGTCTATCAATTTATGCCTGGTTGGCGTACGGGGATTCGGTACGCGGCTCTCGATGCAAGCAACCATGTAATCGATGGATCGATATTGGATGACACGGGTGCAAGTCCTGATCGCAGCAGCGTGATGTTGGAATGGGACAATAGTGAGTTTAGCCGCTTGAGGTTGCAATACAGTCGGGATCAGGCGACGAACAAGTCTGATAATCAATGGTATTTACAATATGTCATGAGTATTGGTGCGCATGGCGCCCATCAATTTTAGGAGCTAATGATAATGAACAGACTGGTATTTGTATTTCTTTCACTGGCTCTCTTTGCACAGCAAGGCATGGCTAATCTGACTGTATTTGCCTGTGAACCGGAGTGGGCTTCTCTGCTCCAGGAACTGGGTGGTGATAGACTTAACATTCAGGTGGCACTAACAGCACAACAGGACCCGCATCATTTACAAGCGAAACCCAGTTTAATTGCGAGTATTCGGCGAGCGGATATGTTGGTCTGTTCTGGCGCGCAACTGGAAATCGGTTGGTTGCCTTTGTTATTGAGAAGATCTGGAAATTCCGCCATTCAGGTTGGTCAGCCCGGCAATGTGATGACAGCGTTGTTAGTCAGAAGACTGGAAGTACCGTTGCAGGTCGATAGAGCACAAGGCGATGTGCACCCTGAAGGTAATCCACACGTACATCTTAAACCTGCTAACATTTCTCGTATTGCCAGGGTACTGGGGAATCGGCTGGCACAACTGGACGCTGAGAATCAAGTCGGCTATGCCGCTAACACCCGGGAGTTTTTAGCGCGGTGGAAAAAGGCGAGCCGTAAATGGAAGGCAGATGCTGCATCATTACGAGGCATGCCCGTTATCGTACACCATACATCCTTTTCCTATCTGGTCGATTTTCTGGGTCTGGACGTAGTAGCCGATTTGGAACCAAAACCAGGGCTGCCACCAAGTAGTGCACATCTTGCATCATTGCTTGCAAAATTTTCTGAACATCCTCCTGCAGCAATTATCCGTGCACCGTATGCAGATGCTAAACCCTCTGAGTGGTTATCGGAAAAACTGCATGTTCCAGCCGTTGAATTGCCTTATACGGTAGGAGGGTTGAGTAGCAGCGATTTATTCGAAGTGATGGATAAGAGCATACAGCTTCTGAAGGCGGTGCAAAGATGAATTGGAACGCAGTTGACAGCGCCATTTTGTTACCGGCTTTCCTGGCCGGACTCATCGTGCTCAGCACTCATGTACCCCTGGGGCATCGTGTGCTGGAGCGTGGTATCATTTTTATTGATCTTGCCATCGCCCAGGTCGCTGGCCTCGGGGTCATTATTGCTGATTCCTGGGCGCTAGAGTTACATGGTTGGGGCACACAGATTGCAGCGACAGTTGCGGCCGTCGCTGCAGCATTGGTACTGAACGGACTTGAGCATCGCTGGGCCAGAATACAGGAGGCATTGATTGGCATACTGTTCGTGCTCGCGGCTACCGCCAGTATTATCGTTCTTTCAGACAATCCCCACGGTGGTGAGCACCTGAAAGACCTGCTGGTCGGGCAGATCCTGTTTGTAACTTATGACCAGTTACTATCGGTGACGATTCTGTACGGTAGCGTGTTAGCATTTTGGTGGGCATATGCCGCAAAACAGGGTTCGATCTGGTTCTATATCCTGTTTGCAGTCATCGTTACTGCCTCGGTACAGTTAGTGGGTGTATACCTGGTATTTGCCAGCTTGATTATTCCAGCGTTATCAACCCGCACGCGTAGTGACCCGAGTCGATTGATGCTGGGTTATGGTATCGGCGCGGCAGGATATGGACTGGGTCTTATGCTATCTGCGCTGTTCGATCTACCTTCTGGTGCAGTCGTAGTCTGGAGTCTGGCGATCATCGGTTTGGCCGCTGGCACGGCGTTGAGCATGTTTACAAATCCTGACCTGTTGGCAACCAGCCAGCAAAAATTATCAGGCTGAATCGTTGCAATTACCTGACACGGATGGTGATCCGCTTTGACATGACAGGCGGATCGTGGGCGATATGATTGCCATCACCCAGCACAAGCTGCAGGGTGTGCTGACCAGGGCTTAGCTCGATCGTTGCCTGGGTTTGTGCCTTGCCAAAGTGAAGGAAATGGGCATTGGACGGTATTGGAACATTTGGATTGCCGAGTTCCGTGTCGATTAACAGATGATGGTGTCCGGTGCCAGGCTTGAATGTCCCGGCTGGTGCCAGCGTGATACCACGTGCCCCGAAATGAACCGTCACCGGCGAGCTGACGGGTTCACCGTCTGCGGGGGAGGCGATAAACACTGCAGGTAACTGGTCTGGTGCCACATCAGGTGCAGCCGGGA
>CAZNFE010000326.1:0-3973 GCA_964571945.1 uncultured Pseudomonadales bacterium | reverse complement strand
GCAGATCCGGAATATCCGCGCTTAATCAGAAAGAGGACTACAAGATGCTACTCAGTCGTTTTCCACGAACCAAACTGGCTCACCTGCCAACACCATTAGAACCGCTGCCGCGTCTAACGGACCTGTTGGGCGGGCCGGAAATCTGGGTAAAACGAGATGACTGTACCGGGCTGGCCACGGGTGGCAATAAAACTCGCAAACTGGAATTTCTTATGGGCGAAGCGCTGTCCCTCGACGCAGACACTGTTTTGACCCAGGGTGCAGTCCAGTCTAATCACTGTCGGCAGACCGCGGCGGCAGCAACAAAATGTGGCATGAAGTGTGAATTGCTTTTTGAAAATAGAATTGAGCAACCCGATGCTGTTTACCAAAATTCCGGGAATGTATTCCTGGATAAATTGTTTGCTGCGGGTATCCATCATTATCCATCCGGTACCGACATGGATCTGGCTATGGAAGAGATGGCTGCGGATATCAGTGCTAAAGGAGGTAAGCCCTACATCATCCCCGGCGGCGGCTCAAATCCCGTAGGAGCGCTTGGTTATGTCAATTGTGCTCTGGAGCTGGTCAACCAGGCAAATGAGCTCATGCTCGGAGTTGACCATATCATTCATGCCACGGGCAGTGCCGGTACCCAGGCCGGGATAGTAACCGGTATTCAGGCTATGCACACTCATATTCCGGTGTTGGGTATCGGTGTCAACGCGCCACAAGATGTGCAGGAAGAGCGGGTCTTCAATCTCGCCGAGTCCACAGCCGACTATCTGGGAGCACCGGGGATCGTGAAATCCAGTGACATTACGATCAACTGTGACTATATCGGAGCCGGTTACGGCATTCCCACCGAGGGGATGCGAGAAGCTCTGGATCTTCTCGCACGACTGGAAGGAATCCTGTTTGACCCTGTGTACACGGGGAAAGCACTTGCCGGTATGATTGATTTAATCCGAAAGGGCCAATTCGCCAAGGGGGAGACCATCGTGTTCATTCACACAGGGGGCACAGCCGGTTTATTCGGTTACCAGAATCAACTGATCTGAACCCTGGTTCGCCCTCAATGGTCTGGCAATTGTTCGACAACCTTATCCGCGGCTATGAAAGGGCGCCGGAGTAATTTGTCCAGGGTCACGCCGCTCTTGAATTTGCGGATAAACTCCTGGGGATCAATCTTCACACCGATGGGATTTATATCAAAATCACTTTTGAGAAACCACTCATTCACGCTTTCGATATCGTCGAACACATCAATCTGTAGTTCAACCTGGTTCCCGTCTGGATCACGGTAGTAAAAAGAGAGTGTCGGACCGTGATTGATACACCAGTATGGTTCTATGCCTTCGTATCTCAGACGCTCGTATGTTGCCACCAGATCATCGAGATTTGCATAGGTAAATGCGCAGTGTTCCACACCGACACTCTGCGGATCCCGATCCACCAGCCCTGCAATATTCGCTATGCCAATTCGATGATGTTCGTCATCATAGGTCAGAAAAGAGAGGAATTGTGTGCCAATGACAACTTCTGCCTCCAGTACCGTCTGGTACCACTGCAGCATCTCTTCATGCTGCGAAGTCCGGAACACGATGTGCGCAAATTTCACCGGTGCAATCCGATTCCGTTTCTTTGCGGTTGCCGGTACAGCAACTTTCAGCACCATCACTCCTCCTAATGTCGTCCGTCAACAAGCTCATCGTGCATCAGCCTCTGTGCTTGAAATCAGAAGTAGAGGCGTAACACGGTCTCGGCCACACAAGCCGGGCGCGAACTCTTCTCTACTTCAATGCTGACTTCGTTGACCACCTCGATGCTGCGCTTCATCGGCTCGACTCCAACCAGGCGAGTATGCGCTCTGACTCTGGAGCCCGATTTCACTGGAAAGGGAAACCTGACCTGGTTCAAACCATAGTTCACTACCATCCTTGCTTCCGGATAGGGGTTATGATCAGGATTGTCCCTTTCCGTCAGTGTGGGAATCAGCGCCAGCGTCAGGAAGCCGTGTGCAATCGTCGATCGAAACGGTGATTCCACTCTCGCTCTATCAGGATCCGTATGAATCCACTGATGATCACCGGTCACATCCGCAAACTGGTTTATACAATCCTGGTCGACTGTATGCCATTTTCCGAGATACGTCTCCTGCCCTAAGTGTTGTTTCAATTCAGCATATACCTTCTCAGCCGCCAGGCCATGAATCACCGTTTCTTCTTCTGTGCGGCCCTCATCATCAAACGGATTGAAGCGCGATACCCAGGGATTGTTTAGTGTGTTGTCAATTTTGTCGGTTAGAATATCCGACCAGCTGCGAAACTTGGGTTCCAGTTTCGCAATGAATTCTGCATTGTTATGTTGCAGGTTTTCAGTCGTCTCTCTAATAAATTCAATGACGTTCATGTACTACTCCGACCCGTTCCAATCAAGTTCGTTTCCCCAAAGCACAGTTTATACCCGATAAAAGCCCATTCCCGCTGCATCAAACCAGAAAGTCCCCTGCATCCAGATCGAAGGCCTGTTGCGCACTTCTGGTGGCCATCACCTCAAACATGTCGTCACCCCGCTCGCTCTGACCCACGATCATGGAAGCGATCACTGCCATTATCAATCCGCTAAAACTGTAGTATCGATAGTCACGCCAACAACGATCAAAACTGTATCCGGTGACGCCGTATGCCAGCAGCGCCGTATGATACTCCTGCAGCAGCTGTCGCTCATGTTTCCTTCGATCATCTGGCGTTACGCTGGTTCCCAGGAAATAGGCGGCATCCGATACTCCGGCACCCAGACCTGGTGATTGCCAATCAACTACAGCCAGGCGATACGGGCCGCCAAAGAGCATATTGTCCAGCCGATAATCGCCATGGGTGACCGTCCATGGGCCTTCGTAGGGTTGACAATATACCTCAAAACAAGTGCCCAGCCGTTGCCCCAGATCAATCTGCTCTGCGGTCAGGCGAGATTGGTAGCGTTCCAGGTATGCAGGCCAGAACAGCTGCCACATCTGCTGAAGTTCGGCAGCGGACTCAACAGTCGTTATAGACAACCAGGGAATTTCTCGTAACGCTGAATCTCCCCATCTCGGTCCCTGCAATTTTGCCAGTTCGGCAAGTGCCAACGCTGCATCATCCGCAGAGCAACCTCCGAGTTGATCTCCCTGCTTGCCCGGGGCGAGATCTTCCATGATCACTACGAACTCATGATTAACCGGATCGATATCTGCAAACAATACGATTGGCGTCTGAACATCCACTGTGCCTTTCAGTTCCTGGTAGAACCTGACTTCACGAAAATAGTTATTTAAATCAATGCCTGTCTGACGGCTAACCGGATCATCCGATGCGAATTTGCCAATCACCGTTTTCGGTCCTTCACCGGCACGGTACCGCAGCACAAAACGTACACATTGACCTACCTGCCCGGTACCTGTGTTGGCACGCTCGAAGGAATCAACCTCACCCTGATAACCGGCAAACTTCAAAACCGCAGTCAACCATTCCGGGGTAACATTGTCAGGATTGGGGCAAATTGTGGGTTTCATGTTGCGTTCTGATTCTTATGGCAATTTCCTCGGGCAAACTCTGATAATAACAATCATCCGGCAAAGCCGGGGGGTTTCGCTTTCAATAACTTCTTATCGTAACAATGCAGCATCGCTATTGAAGGAAGCGGCGATGTTTTGTTATGTTGCAGATTGCTCGCATCATAGTACTCGAAATCCCGTGACGTTCAAAACTGTCATCGAGTCAAATTAACAATCAGGGGCAGCACAAATATGCCAGCGCAAATGAACGAACTCGCATTCTATACCCTTGCCGGTGCACCGAATTCCCCTCGCGATCTGATAACAGAGGTACAGAATGCTGAGGAGATGGGCATCGGTGCCTGCTTTATTTCTGAGCGCTTCAATATCAAAGAGGCGGCAACACTTTCTGGTGCTGTTGGTGCGGTCTCAAGCCGGATTGGCATAGCGACAGCGGCA
>CAZNFE010000325.1:0-3982 GCA_964571945.1 uncultured Pseudomonadales bacterium | reverse complement strand
TATGTGCTTTCGGGTTCTGCGGCTTGCGATCGAAATCTGATAATATCGGTAAATTGCACTGATCGGATTTACTGACCTATATCAAAGAGGATGTGCGGTGATTTCAGTAGGATTCTCAGTGAATGTGTCAATCCGGTGGCAATGAGACCCCATGGGAGAACAGAATATGCGCGTCACGAAGAAATCAGCTTGTGTCCTGTGTGTGAACGGATGTGGTCTGGACGTTGAAATCGAGGACAACCGTATTGTAAGAGTCCGTGGGAATAAAGAGGATCCTCGATCACAAGGCTACACCTGCCGCAAGGCACTGCAGATGGCCTACCACCAGCACAACCCGGATCGCCTTATGCACCCGCTGAAGAAAGTGGGCGACAGTTTCGAGCGCGTCTCCTGGGAGCAGGCCATCAGCGAGATTGCCGAAAAGCTGAATGATGTCGTCCATCAACACGGACCGCGCTCACTCGCCCTGGCTGGCGGTATGAATGTCGGCAATGCCGCCCAGATGCCATTCTCAATGGGACTTCTGGCTGGGATGGGATCTCAGTATCGATACAACTCCCTCGCTCAGGAGCTGACCGGCAGATTCTGGGTGAATGGTGAAACCTTCGGCGCACAGGGGATCAATCCCGAGGCGGATGTAGACAATGCAGATATGGCCATCATCTCGGGAAAGAACACGATGATGAGTCATCATTTTGACAGAGCCCGTGTGGTGTGGAAGCAATTCAGCAAGAATCCTGAAAAGATCCTGGTTGTCATCGATCCTCGAAAGAGTGAGACCGCAAAACTGGCTGACATCCATCTTGCCATCAGGCCGGGCACCGACGCGCTGTTGCTCCGTGCCATGATCGCCATCACGCTGGCGGAAGGCTGGCAGGACCAGGAATTCATCGACCAGCATGTCAGCGATTTCGACTCGATTCGGCACCTTTTCGTAGAC
The DNA here is from genome assembly GCA_964571945.1 of uncultured Pseudomonadales bacterium. Taxonomy (GTDB): domain Bacteria; phylum Pseudomonadota; class Gammaproteobacteria; order Pseudomonadales; family Azotimanducaceae; genus JASJXV01. The sequence continues at coordinate 3,042 of CAZNFE010000325.1, read as the reverse complement.
TTCGACGTCAAAGGAGCCATGGATGTCTGCGAGTTGGACTATGACCAGGTCAAGGAGGTGTGCCGGCAGTTCTCCAGCAGGAATGCGTGCCATCTAAGTGACCTCGGAACGCTGATGAACCGCCACAGCACACTGGTCTCCTGGCTCGAAAATGTCCTGCTCGCAGTGAGCGGGCGATTCGGCAAGATTGGCGGAAACCTCATTCCACCTGGTGTCGCGGCGATGCGGCGAGATCCTGCTGCACCAGAACCTGACCTCTGGCGTACGGTCGCGACGGGTTACCGCCAGATTCTGGGGATTTATCCACCCAATGTCATGCCGGAGGAGATCCTCAGCGACCATCCCGACCGGCTCAGGGCAGTTATCGTCAGCGCCCACAATCCCCTGCGTTCCTGGCCCGATACCTCTGCCTATGAAGAAGCGTTTCAAAGCCTGGACCTGCTGGTGACAATCGACATCGTGATGTCAGAAACGGCTGCCCTTTCCCACTACATTCTGCCCTCCTGTTCAAGCTATGAGAAGTGGGATGAACGTCTTACCGGCGGTGGCACCGCATTTCGTGCGCCTATCCTTGAACCGGAAGGTGAGCAACTGGAAGAAGGCGAGATATTGACTCGCCTGGCTGATGCCCTCGGATTGCTACCCGAGCTACCCGAGAGCCTGACCGAAGCTGCGATATCGGGTGATCTTAAAGCCTATGGGGATACCCTGCGTAAATTCATCGCGGATACCCCGGAAGCGGCACCGCATCTTTTGTTCATCGTTGCAAAAACGCTCGGTAAGCATTTTGGGTCAGCACATCTCGCATCACTGTGGGGGCGATTGTGTGCGATGCCTTCCGAAATGGGTGAGAAATTATTCCAGGCAACGCTGGATCAGACCAATGACATAGTGATTGCTGCGGCCGCTGAGAGCGCGGCGTCTTCCAACGAGCTGCCGGAACTGCCAACGGTGGATGGAAAAATCAGGCTAAATCTCCCTGAAATGATCGAGTGGATCGAGGAGATCGATCCTGCTAGAGAAGGGCAAGTACTCGATCAGGACAAGGCAGATTACCCCTTTATTTTATCGTCTGGAAGGCATTTTGACTACAATGCCAATACCCAGATGCGGAATCCAGAATGGAATAAGGGTAAACGAGCCTGCACACTGATCATGCATCCCATGGATGCCGAGAAGCATCAGCTTCGTGATGGACAAATGGTCAGGGTTGTCACGGAAGGCGGCGAGGAAAAGCTGGAACTGGAAGTGGATCCAACCACGCACGAGGGTTACATCATGATACCGCACGGTTTCGGCCTCATCCACGAAGGCAAGGTCTACGGCGCCAATGCGAACCGGTTGGCCAAGAGCAGCCATCGTGACCGGCTTGCAGGAACACCACAGCATCGCTACATTCCCTGCAGGGTCGAGGCGGTCGCATAGAGATATGGATTGGTCGAGCTGAATTCGTACCTGGTCCGGTAAGTGATGCAAGACCCGGAAGGAAACGGTTTTTGTGTGCAGTGGTAAATGAGGAACTGCATCAGGATGCAGTGCAGAAAAAATTGAGGTAGATAAAAGGGAAGTAATGAAGGGGCGAGCAATACTGTTAGTCAATCTTGGATCTCCGGGGGCACCCGATAAAAAATCAGTCAGAAGTTACCTGAACGAGTTTTTAATGGACCGATATGTTATCCAGTTGCCCTGGCTTTTGCGTCGACTGATCGTAAGTTTGTTCGTGCTGCCTCGCAGGCCTGCAGCGTCCGCACTTGCGTACCGCAGCATCTGGTGGGATGAAGGATCACCACTCATTGTCTTGTCGAGACGGGTGCAGGCAGCGTTGCAATTGCGTCTGGCCGGACCCGTTTCGATCGCCATGCGATATGGTCAACCTGGCATTGAGAGCCAACTGTTAGATCTCGCCTCAAGGCCGGATGTCCATGAAGTTTTGCTTATCCCCATGTACCCGCACCATGCCGATAGCACGATTACAACCTCGGTATCAGAAGCCCAAAGGGTGATGCGTAAACACAACCTGGATATTGAACTCAAAATCCATGTTCCTTTTTATAACCATCCAGCGTATATCCGAGCACTCATTGCCACTTCACAGCCCTGGTTAGAGAAAACTTTTGATCACATATTGTTCAGCTATCATGGATTACCCGAGTCACACCTGCACACAGCAGATCCCACGAAATCTCATTGTCTGCTGCAGCCGGAATGTTGTGCTACGAAATCACCAGCACATGGCACTTGTTACCGCCATCAGGTTTTTGAAACAACCAGGTGTTTTGTATCAGAAGCTGGACTAAAAGATGATCAGTTCACGATTGCCTTTCAATCCCGACTCGGGCGATCCAAATGGCTTAGCCCCTCGACCACAGAGACGATCAGAGATCTGGCCGAAAAAGGTGTGAAACGGCTACTCGTTATATGCCCTTCGTTCGTTACGGATTGTCTGGAGACCCTGGAAGAAATCGGTATCCGGGGTCGGGCGGAATTTCTGGACGCAGGAGGAGAATCGCTACAACTGATCCCCTGCCTGAATGATGACCAGGACTGGTTGGATGTGTTGGAGAACTGGTGTCGGCAGTCTCTCTAGCGGCATCCAGGACACGTATCAATACCCTGACTTGACAACTAGTGTCGTCACTATTAATTGATATTGCTTTTTTAAACTACGAAGAAGAGTTACCTATGTCTCGTTCTTGCGTCTGATATTCCAGCCTTCCTGAGCGGTTTCCATCCCGATGAACGCCGTTTCATTTTCCAACAGTGTTTCCAGAGACGCGTCAACGCCCAGATGTACACCGTCATTATTGTATAAGGCTGCCGTGCTGAAAGAGCCACCGCCAGCCTGTATGATCTTACCGGTCGGTGCGTCTTCCCTGCAGAGATATAAAACGGCAGGTGAAACCAGCACCGGTGCACGTTCCGGATCAGGGTGGTCGAGATCTTCATCGCGCCCTGGAATGGTGTTTGTCAGCCTGGTTGCTGCCGCTGGAGCCAGACAATTCACCTTGATGTTATGCGTCGCACCCTCCAGAGCCAGCACAT